>JAEYOU010000002.1 GCA_023411405.1 Pseudomonadota bacterium
CCTCGGCTGGGTCGCAGCGCTAGAACTCCTTCAGCTCCTCCGCGGCGTGCATCGGGAAGAGCTCGTCGGCCTTCGCCTTGCCGTTGCGGCGGCTCGCGCCGCTGGGCCGGCCGAGCGCGCGCGCGCCGGGACGCGCGGCCGGGGTGGCGGGCGCCCGCAGCTCGAGCCGGAACGAGCCGACCATGCTCGCGAGCTCCTCGGCCTGGCTCGAGAGCTCGCTCGCCGCCGAGGACGACTCCTCCGCGCTGGCCGCGTTCTGCTGCGTGACCTTGTCCATCTCGGCGACGGCGCGCGTCACCTGCTCGAGGCCCGTCGACTGCTCCCGCGCCGAGGCCGCGATCTCGGCGACCAGGTCGGAGACGCGCGAGACCCCGCCGCCGATCTCGCCGAGCTTCGCCGCGACCCGCTTCGCGGTCGCCTCGCCGCCGGCCGCCTCCTGGACCGACTGGCGGATGAGCGCCTCCGTCTTGGTCGCCGCCTCCTTCGCGCGGAGCGCGAGGGACCGGACCTCCTCCGCGACGACCGCGAAGCCGCGGCCCGCCTCCCCGGCCCGCGCCGCCTCGACGGCGGCGTTGAGCGCGAGCAGGTTCGTCTGGAAGGCGATGTCCGAGACGTCGCGGATGATCTGCGAGGTCCCCTCGGCGCTCGCGCGGATCCGCGCCATCGCGCCCTCCATCTCCGCCACCGCGGCCGAGCCGTCGCCCGCCGCGGCGCGCGCCGTCTGCGCGAGCCCGTTCGCCGCCTGCGCCGCGTCCGCGGTCTGCCGGGTCATCCCGCCCACCGAGTCGATCGACGCGCCCGTCTCCTCGAGCGAGCTCGCCTGCTCCGAGGCGCCCGCGGCCACCGCCTGCGACGACGAGGCGATCTGGGTCGCGGCCGAGGAGACCTGCTCGGCGGTCGCCGCGACCTGCGCCAGCGCGTCGTGGAGCGCCTCGGCGGTGGCGTTGACCGCCGCCGCGATCTTCGCGTGATCACCCTCGTACCGCGCCTCGACGCGCGCGCGCAGGTCGCGCTGGGCGATCGCCTGGAGGACCCGGGCGGCGTCGTTCACCGGCGCCAGCACCGCGTCGAGCGTCCGGTTGAGCCCCTCGAGGGCGCTCCGGAACGCGCCCTCGTGCGTCGCGGTGTCGATCCGCGTCGAGAGCTCGCCCTGCACCGCGGCCGTCGCGAGCCGATCGGCGTCGGCGACGAGCCGGGCCAGCGAGTCGAGGCAGCGGTTGACGCTGGCCTGCATCGCCACGATCTCGCCGCGGACGGCCTCGGTCCGGCGCGGCGGGATCTCCCCGTGCGAGATCCGCTCCATCGAGTCGGCGACGGCCCGGAAGGGCGTGACGATCGCCTCGATGGTCGCGTTGACGCCCTCGACCATCCCCTTCCACTCTCCGCGCAGCTTCGACGTGTCCGCCCGCGCCGAGAGCTCCCCGGCGAGCGCGGCCTCGCTGAGCGCCCGGACCTCGCCCGCGGCGGTCATGAGGTTCGCGCGGACGGCGTTGACGACGTTGGTCATGACGATCTGCTTGCCGGGGAGGACGCGCATCTCCCTCCGGAAGTCGCCCTCGCCGTACGCCCGGAGGATGTCGAGCGCCTCGAGGATCGTCCTGACGTGCATCTGGGTGTTCTCGTTCACGCCCTTCGCGAGCGCGTGGAAGGCCCCCTCGAACCGGGCCTCGTCCACCGTGGCCTCGATGTCGCCCGCGAGCTGCGCCTCGGTCATGCCGCCGATCGCGCGCGTGAGGGTCGTGACCGCGCCGATGCAACGGTTGAGCGACCCCTTGATCTGGTCGAAGTCGCCCTCGTACCGCTCCGCGATCGGCGGGGGGAGGTCGCCCCTCGAGATCCGGGTCACGTACTCCGACGTGAGCGCGATCGGGCGCGCGTAGGCGTCCATCGTCTCGTTGATGCCCTCGATGATGGGGCGGAACTCGGCGCTGACCTTCCCCGGATCGCCGCGCTCCGAGAGCCGGCCGGCCACCACCGCGTCGCGGAGCGCGCGCGCCTGGGCGCCGAGCACCCCGAGCGGCCGCGCCACCGCACGCGCGAGGAGCAGGGCGAGGGCCACCGCCCCGACGAGCGCGACGAGCATCGCCGTCCAGAGCAGCGCGCGCGCGCCCCTGGCGGTCTCGTCGGTCGCGACGTGCGCCGCCGCGCTCTTCTCCTGCTGCAGGTCGATGAGCTGCTGCAGCGGCTCGGCCAGCTCCGGGGTGAAGCGCCTCGTGATCGCCGGCTGGAGCTGCGCCGCGCCCGCGGCGTCCCGGGCCCGGATCAGGCGCCAGAGTTCGTCCGTCGCCTCGACGTAGGCGCGGAACGCCGGTTCGATCCGCGCAAACAGCTTGGCCTCCTCCCCCTCGAGCGCGAGCTGCTGGAGCTCCGCGAGCCCCTGCGCGGCGAGCCCGCGCTCCCGCTCCCGCGCAGCGAAGGAGTCGTCCACCCCCGCGGCGTTAGACTGGTTCTCCGACAGGATCCCCCGTGTCGTCTCGAACCGCATCCCGACGAAGTGCGCCTGCACCTGGCTCGCGGCCCGGAGCGCCGGGAGCCCGCGGGTGAAGACCTGGTCGGCCTCCTCCTCCAGCCGCGCGCTCGCGATCAGCCCGACCCCTCCCACGCTCGCCGACACGAGCGCGAGGAGGAGGAATGCGGCGAGCAGGCGCGTCTTGATGGTCGCACGAGCAAACATGTCTTTACTCCCTCGGCCCTCCCCCCGCGCGGGCCCTGAAGCGTGATCCGTGCCAACGCGCGCGCCGCGGCCCCTCGCAGGCGGGCCGCGCCCGTTCTCGCGCCCGCTGGAAGGGGATCCCCGCCGCGCCAGCCACTCCCGCGGAGCGCGCCCGTACGACTCTGGACGGGGTACCGCCGCACCTCGGGTCGACGTCACTCCCAGGCGCAGAGCCCGTCCACCCACGCCGCGGACCCGTCCCGCAGCCACCCGTCGAGCTGCGCCTGGTCCTTGAGCTGCTGCCCCCGGCGGCGTGGCACCGCGACGTACCCCGCCTCCACCTCGGCCAGCATCGTCATGTCGACCCAGAGCTTCTCGAACTGGGTGACCGGGAAGACGTCCTCCTGGCCGTGGCCCCACCGCTTCTTCACGTCCTTGAGCGTGACGTAGGTGGGCATGCGCGCCGCCACGGCCCGGACGGCGGCCTGGACCTTCGCCGCGTCGCCGGCGGCGACGTCGGCGCGGGAGAGGCCGAACACCGCGAGCAGCCGGTCGAGGTCGATCCAGCAGGTGTTCGAGTTGTAGAACGAGAGGCGGAACTCGTCCTCCTCGCGCGGCATCGCGAGCCCCTCGACGAGCCGCAGCCGCCCGTTCACCCGGGCGAGGCCGCCGCCGCGGTCCTCGATGCGGCGCCGCACGACCTCGAACGTGAGGCAGGCGCCGCTCGCCCGGTGGTGGCCGAGGACCGCCGGATCGACGTCGGCCCCGACCGTGTCGACGTTGTGGAGGAGCAGCGTGCGGAGCCGCGGCCGCTCGGCGAGGAGCCGCGCCAGGACGCCGTTCCGCAGGAGGTTCGGCACCTCGTACCAGTGGCCCACCGGGTGGAGACACTGGAGCGGGACGTTGTCGGTGTAGTCGGTCGCCTCGCCGGTCGCGCGCGTCCAGCCGATCAGCGCCGCCCGGAGGCTGTCGCGGACCTTCTGCTGCTGCTCGTCGAGGACCTGCTGCGCGGTCTCCTCCCAGGCGAACCGGAGGTCGCGCTCGGTGGGGACGAGCCGGAGCCCGACCGCCCGGCCCGGCGAGAGGTGGAGCGGACCCTCGTAGCCGTAGGCCCGGACACGCTCGAGGAACGCCGCGGTCGGACCGTGGGTGAGATAGCTGGTGGTCAAGACGTGCGGGATCGTGGCGCCGGCCTCGCGCGCCACCCGCCGCGACTTCGCGAGGTGCGTCTCGACGAAGGTGCGGTGCCGGCCGGAGAGGCGGCAGTATGGGTGGAGCGCCTTCACGACGCCGGCGCCCTGGGTCCAGCGGCTCCCCGCGCCGGCGGCGAGCGTCACCACCGCGACCTCGCCGCCGCGGAGCGCCTCGAGCCCCGCCGCGCGGAGGGTGCGGTCGCCCGCGACGGCCTCCCAGCGCGGCACGTCCTCGTCGCGGACGTCCTCGAGGACGGTGCTCACCGGGAGCCGGTTCTGGGCCAGGCCGATCCGGCCCTCGCGCAGGTCGGCGCGGATCTGCTCGTGCTGCGCCCGATCGAAGCCGTGCTCCCCGAGGAGCTCCGCGAGCGACCGCTCCTCGCCCGCGTCGCCGCGGCTCCGCGGCAGGAGCGCGTCGAACAGCGCCTGGACCATCCCGCCCAGCTCCGGCCGCGTCCGGCAGGCGGCCCCGAACTTGTCGAGCTCCGCGCGGCGCGGCGCGGAGAGCGCGTGGCGATCGCGGCGGATGAGCGTCGGCACGGTGAGCGCGTAGTAGCCGGGCGGCAGGAGCGCGTCCGCGCCGCGCAGCACGTCCGCCCAGGTCCCGCGCTCGTTCATCGCGAAGTCGTAGACGACCGGCTCCATCGAGAACGGGAGCGCGCTCCGGAGCTCCTGCGCCGCGCGCGACATGATCTCCTGCATCCGCGCCTGCGCCTCGACCTTGCGCGCCGGGGCGAAGATGAACCCCATGCCGCCGCCCGACATGCCACCCAGCATCCAGAAGCCCCAGTAGTCGGCGCCGAACGCCTCGCGGGCGCGCGCGATCAGGGTCTCGGTGTACGCGTTGCTCGCCCAGGGGATGATCGCCTGGAGCGGCCCCTGGAAGTTGCGCGTGAGCGCGCCGCCGAGCGCACGTACGTCGCCGCGCCGCAGCGCGCCCAGGATCTCGTCCAGGATCCCCATCATGTCGGCGCGCGCCGCCCACTCCGCCTCGGAGCGGAGGAGGTACTTCTCGGTCACCATCTCGAGGATGGGGCCGACGTTCTGGGCCATGCCGCCGTGGACGAGGACGAGGCTCTCTTGCAGCCGGCGCCGCGTCTCCGCCGAGACCTCGTCGGCCCCGAGGATCCGGTGCGCGGGGAGGAGCCGCCCGCGGGAGACGCCGTGCTCCGCATCCCCCGCGGCGGCGCGCACGCCGGTGATGAGCTTCATCCCCGGCCAGACGCCGCCCGAGTCCTGCCACCCGCCGCCCGAGCCGCCGAGCCACTCACCCAGCAGGGCGCGCGCGAGCACGAGCCGCCGCTCCTCCTCGTCGAGCCCGCCCTCGAGCGCGCGGGCCTGCCCCGTCGCCCGCATGCAGGCCGAGACGAGCGCCGCGAGGAGCGTCGTCGAGACCGCGAGGCGCGAGCCCTTGGGGATGTCGTTCACCGCGCTCACGAGCTCGAGCCCGCGCCCCGGGCCGACGACGCGCGCGAGCAGGTCCCCGAGGCTCTCGCCCGACCCCTCGACGCCGGGCGGGACGATGCCCGCGGCGATGAGCGCCGCCTTGAGGAGGCCGAGGTGGTCCTTCGCGAAGTCGAAGACGTCGGCGAGGCTCGACACGTCCGCGGTCGCCCCGAGGTCGACGCTCGCGAGCCGCAGCACCGGCTCCTCGATGACGCGGAGCCAGGCCTCGACCGGCGGCCGCGGCTCCCGATCCCGGCCGTGCACGCCCAGGTCCACCGAGACGTTCAGGACCTTGGCGCCCTCCGGGTAGTCCATCCCCAGGAAGAAGATGTCGCTCCACCCGCAGTGGGTGAGGTCCATCCGGACCGGCGTCCGCTCGCGGAGGACCGGGTAGGTCCCGTCGGCGCCCTTCACGAGGAGCTCGGGGCGGATCCGCAGCGGGTGGTCCGCGGGGTGGCCGACGCGGAACATCCACTGGTTCCCGCGCACCGAGCGGACGGACCGGCGGACCTGGTCGCCGAGCGTCTGGAACGCGAGCCGCTGGTACGCCGCCGCGAGGGCGCTCGAGATCCCGTCGGTCGGCCCCTCCGCGGCCTGGACGGCGAGGAACGCGTCGATGGCCTCCTCGAAGCGGCGGGCGAGGAGGTGTTCGAACCCGCGGAACGGGACGAGCCCGCGCCCCGCGCCGCCGGGCCCCTCGGTCGCGAGCCGCGCCGGGAGGTGGAACCGGTGCAGGGCGTGGAGGAAGAGGAGGGCGCGGACGCGGTCGTAGAGGTTCTCGCTCCGCCGCCGGAAGGCGTCGAGCGCGGCGCACTCGGCGAGGAGCGCCGGGAGCGGGAGCGCGCCGCAGGCCGCGTCGAGCGCGCGGTTGCGGTGGGCCGGGTCGGCGGCCCGGATGAGCTCGACGAGGACGGCCGTCATCGGGCGCGCGGCGCCCGGGCCGCCAGGAGCTCGACCAGCGTGGAGAGGACCTCGTCGCGATCGCGCCCGGACAGGGCGAGCGCGAGCTGGGCCGAGAGGAGGCCGTAGGTGAGGCCGATGTCGTAGCGCGTCCCCCGCAGCTCGTGCGCGAGGTACCGCTCGCGCGTCGCGAGCTTCGCGAGCGAGGGCGTGAGCGGGACGCGCGCGGCGCCGCCGGCCTCGCGGAGCGCCTCCCCCAGGAGCTCCATCGCCAGCGGCGTGAGGACGTGCATCCCGAAGAAGCAGAGGTAGTGGCCCGCCCGGAGCCCCGGCACGAGGAGCTTCTGCTCCGCCTCGGTCGGCGTCGGCTTCTCGAGCACCTGGGAGAGCTCGTACAGCCCCTTGCGGTTCGCGACGCGTTGCCCGCCGACGGTGCCGTAGAAGGGGAGCTTGCTCTCGTGGGTGGGCTGGACCGCGGAGACCGCGCAGCGCTCCGCCTTCGCCGCCTCGACGAGCTGCTGCGCGCACCGCTGCTCGCTCCCGCTCACGTACAGGTGATCACCGACGAGGAGGAGGAAGGGCGCACCCGCCGTGAAGTCCCGCGCGCAGTGGACCGCGTGCCCGTACCCCGCCGGCCGGTCCTGCGCCACGAACCGGAGCCGCTTCGCGTGCGGGCCCGCCGCCTTCGCGTACGCCGCCTCGTCCCCCGGCGCGACCACGACGCAGATCTCCTCGACCTTCGCCGCGAGCGCCTCCTCGATGATGATCCGCAGCGCGGTCTTGGTCTCGCCGTCCTGATCGACGAGCGTCTGGAGCGGCAGCGTGCGCTGCGACTCGCCGGCGGCGGTGATGACGGCGCGGGTGATGTCCACGGAGGTGGCCTCGGCTTTCGCGGCGCGGCCCCTCACGGGCGGGGGCCGGCCGCACATTATTCCACGAACGCGCGGGGCGCCGCTCGCCGGCTCACGGCCGCAGCTCGCCCGACCCGCGCGCCAGGAGCCGCACGGGGAGGACCACCCGCTGGGGCGGGCTCCGATCGCCGGCGAGCCGCGAGAAGAGCAGCTCCGCGGACCGCGCCCCGAGCGCCGCGGGGTCCTGGGCGATCACGGTCACCGCCGGCACGAGGGTGTCCGCGAGCTCGAAGTCGTCGAACCCCACGAGCGCCGGCCGGGCGGCGGGCGACGCCGCGAAGAACCGGACGACGAGGACGGTGGTGCGGTTGTTCCCGGTGAGGAGCGCGGTCGGCGGCCGGCGCTGCGCCGCGAACCGGGCCAGCGCCGCGCGGACCGAGTCCTCGGTGGGCGTGCTCGTCGAGACGAGCGCCTCGTCGAGCGGGAGGCCGAGGCGCCGCATCGCCTCGCGGTACCCGCGCAGCCGCTCGGTGGCGGTGTAGATGCGCTGATCGTCGCCGAGGTACGCGATCCGCTTGTGGCCGTGGGCGGCGAGGTGCTCGACGGCGGCCCGCGTCCCTCCGGCGTTGTCGACGAGCACCGCGTCGGCGGTGAGGCCGGGCCCGGGGCGATCGGCGAACACCACGTGGATCCCGGCGCGGACCTCGGGCGCGAGGTAGCCGTGATCGTCCGGGGTCGGGACGATCACCAGGCCGTCCACGCGCCGGGCGCAGAACGCCAGCGCGAGCCGCCGCTCCCGGCCGGCGTCCTCGTCGGACGAGCCGGTGAAGACGAGGAAGTCGTGGCGGAGAGCGACCTCCTCGACCGCCCGCGTCAGCGCCGAGTAGAACGGGTCCGACACGTTCTCGAGCAGGAGGCCCAGGCTCTGCGTGCTCGTGCCCCGCCGGAGCGCGGACGCGCTGTCGTTCCGGCGGAACCCCAGCGCGGCGATGGCCGCCTGGACGGCCCGCAGGGTCTCGGGGTGGACCGAGGGCTCGTCGTTCACCACCCTCGACACCGTCTTGAGGCTCACGCCAGCCTTCCGGGCGACGTCCACCATGGTGGGGCGAGCGCGTTTCGGCGCGGCGCGGGGCGGCCCGGAGCTCGGCATCCCCGGACGAAAGCCCACGCGGCCGTCCGCGTCAAGCGAGGCGACCTCCCGCCATGCGCGGGGAAAACGTTGTCGTCCGGCTCGCCCGCCGACCGCAACGGCCCAACGGGGAGCGCGGCGGGGGCGGCCGTCCTCGCTATAGTCGCGCGTCCAGCCAGGCACGCAACTCCGAGCTCGTTCGTGGCGCTCCTTCGTTCGCCTCAACCCCCGTGTAGGGAGAATCGACAGATGACAACGTCGTCATACCGCCGCACAGGGCTCGCGTCGCGCGCCCTCCTGGTCTCCGCGATCGCAGGCGCGATCGCCCTCGCCCAGCCGGCCGCCGCGCAGGGCCTCCACGTCAGCGGCACCCGCGTCGTCGAAGGGAACGGCAACGCCTTCGTCATGCGCGGCGTGAACCACGGCCACGCCTGGTTCACGAGCCGCACCAGCGCCTTCGCGGACATCAAGTCCTACGGCTCGAACGTCATCCGCGTGGTCCTCTCCAGCGGCCGCTGGGGCACCACCAACGGCCCCGCCGACGTCGCCAACGTGGTGAGCCTCTGCAAGGCGAACCGGATGATCTGCGTGCTCGAGAACCACGACACGACGGGCTACGGGGAGGACGGCGCCGCCATCTCGCTCGACGCGGCCGTCGACTACTTCGCCACGCTCCAGGGCGTGCTCGCCGGGCAGGAGGACTACGTCATCATCAACCCCGGCAACGAGCCGATCGGTAACAACAACGCCACCCAGTGGATCAGCGCCACGACCAGCGCCATCCGGCGGCTGCGGAGCCTCGGCTTCCAGCACCTCATCATGATCGACGCGCCGAACTGGGGCCAGGACTGGCAGTACGTCATGCGGGACAGCGCGCAGACGATCTGGGCGAGCGACCCCGACCAGAACCTGGTGTTCTCGATCCACATGTACGGCGTCTTCAACACGCCGGCCGCCATCACGGGTTACCTCGACACCTTCCGGAGCGCCGGCCTCCCGCTCGTCATCGGCGAGTTCGGGTACCGCAACAACAACAGCTCCAACGTGGACCACGACACCGTGCTGGCCGAGGCCGAGGCGCGGAGCATGGGCTACATCGGCTGGTCCTGGTGCGGCAACAACGACCCTTACCTCGACATGGTGGTCAACTGGGACCGGAACAACCTGAGCCCCTGGGGCCAGCGGATCCTCAACGGGCCGAACGGCATCGTCGCCACCGCGCGCGAGGCCACCATCTTCGGCACCACGACGAGCTATGGCCTGACCGTCGCCAAGGCGGGCACGGGGGCCGGCACGGTCACCTCGACCACGGGCGGCATCAGCTGCGGCACGGCCTGCACCGCGAGCTACCCGAGCGGCACGAGCGTGACGCTGACCGCGACCGCGGCGAACGGGTCCGGGTTCACCGGCTGGAGCGGCGCCTGCACCGGCTCCTCGGCCACCTGCGTGGTGTCGATGACCGCGGCCCGGTCCGTCACCGCCACGTTCAACGCGGTCGGCACGTACTACGCCGTGACGGTCGCCAAGGCGGGCAGCGGGGCCGGGACGGTCACCTCGAGCACCGGGGGCATCGACTGCGGCACCTCGTGCTCCGCCTCGTACGCGAGCGGCACCACGGTGACGCTCAGCGCGGCCGCCGCGAGCGGCTCGAGCTTCGCCGGCTGGAGCGGCGCGTGCGTCGGCACGAGCACCATCTGCGTCCTGTCGATGACCGCGCACCGGACGGTGACCGCGACCTTCAACGGCGGCCCCTCGGCATACTCGCTGACGGTCTTGAAGGCGGGGACCGGCGGCGGCACCGTCACCGGCTCGAGCATCACCTGCGGCCCCACCTGCTCTGCGGCCTTCGCGAGCGGCACCACCGTCACCCTGACGGCGACGGCCGCGAGCGGCTCGGCCTTCGCGAGCTGGTCCGGCTGCGGGAGCGTGAGCGGCGCGACCTGCACCGTCTCGATGACCACGAGCCGCACCGTCACCGCCACGTTCAACACGAGCGGCGGCGGGACCGCGCCGTGCGCGAACGCGATCACGTTCACCGGCAACACGAACAACTTCAACACCACGGGCGCCGTCTGCTACCGCACCGCGCAGACCATCAACGGCTGGGGCTGCTACAACCTGGACGGCCGGACGCTCAGCGTGAACGACACCGTCGTCACCTGCAGCCGGATGCCTTTGCCGGCCCGGTGGTCCGACGGCTACTACTACTTCTCGGTCACCGCGGGCACCTACCCGTGGGCCGGGATCTACGCGTGGTGATCGCGCCGCGGGCGTGACGCTGCGCTGATCGAGAGGGCGGCGGGCACCTGCTCGCCGCCCTCGCTGCGCCTCGAGGGACGGCCGCTGCCCCTCACGGCTCCCGCCACAGCGGCGCGAGCCGCCGGAACGCTCCGCCCGCGCACCCCGCCGCGAGCAGCGCGAGCACGATCGCCGCCCGGTCGCCCTGCGC
>JAEYOU010000031.1 GCA_023411405.1 Pseudomonadota bacterium
CCTTCTGCACGGCGCGCTCGCTCCGCGTCCGGGCCTCCTGGAGGAGCTGCTCGCCGTCGTGGCGCGCGCGGTCGGCGACGTCGCGGCCGGCGCGGAGGGCGCGCTCGAACACCTGGCGGGCCGTCGCGCGGACGAGCTCGCCCGCCTCCATCACGGAGTCGCGGAGCCGGTCCACGAGCGCGGCGCCCGCGTTTGCCACGATGTTTGCCGGCGGCTGATCCGGGGCGGCCGGGTGTGGCCGCGTGGGCGCGGAGCGCCGCAGCGCCTGGAACTCCTCCCCGAGCCGGCGGAGCGCGTCCTCGTCGAGGCTCTGCCGGAGCTGCGCGAGGACCCCCGCCTCCTCCTCCTCGACGTGGCGCCGGACCGTCTTCGCGACGAGGTGCACCTTGGCCGCGTAGCGCTCCTCGCCCGGGGTCATCGCCTGCACCTCGGAGAGCGTGACCTTCACCACGTGGTGGTCCTCGAGCGCGTCGAGGCGCTCCGGGTTCATCCCGAGGCGCGCGAGCGCGGGGTAGAGCACCTGCTCCTCCGACGCGGCGTGGACCGAGAGCTCGCGCACGAGCTGCCGCGCGAGGCGCCCCTGGAGCGGGACGTCGTCGTTCCGCGCCGCGCGCTCGAACTGGTCGAACAGCCGGTCGATCTGCCTGTGATCCGCCTCGATGATCTGGACGATGTCCACGGCGTGCCTCCCTCTCTCGCGATCCCTGGCTTGGGAGGAAAAGCTCGCCATCATGGCGCGGCGCGTCAACCCCTGCGGAGCGGGCCTCGCCCGCGGCCGGAGGGCGAGCGCGCGCCCCGGTCCGGACTTCAGGGGCTGTGCGCGACGCCCGCGCGGCCCTCCGCCTGGTGCGCGAGCGCCGCGTCGTCCTCGGCCAGGAGCCGATCGAGCGCGGCGTAGCTCTGCTCCAGGCCGTCCTGCATGCCCGCCTGCAGCATGCCGTCGCGCTCCTCGGTCGTGTGGAACAGGGACGTGCTGACGATGCGCGTGCGGTCGCCGTCCAGCTCCTCGAACACCGCGGTGTCGACCGCGACGTGCCCGGGCATGCCGTCCCACTCGAACGTCTGGGCGATCCGCTCCTCCGGCGCGATCTCCCGGAAGCGTCCCTCGAAGCCGTGGACGCCGTCCGGGCCGCGCTCGACGAAGCGCCAGTGGCCGCCCCGCTCGAACTCCCACCTCTCCACGTCCAGCGCGTTGCCGCGCCCCCACCAGCGCACCACGAGCGCCGGGCTGCTGAAGGCGCGCCACACCCGGTCGCGCGGCGCGTCGAAGACGCGCTCGATGCGGATCTCGCGGTCGCTCGGGGTGGTCAGCTTCGTCCGCTGGGTGGCCTGCTCGGTCGTCGGCATGCGTGGCTCCTTTCGATCGCTGCTCGAAAGGACAGGGTGGGGGTGCCGGACTCATCGGCACCGCCCCGCCTGGACCTCGCCATCCGTTCACACGGCGACCAGCCCCACCATCGGGAAGCAGAGCCGGATGCGGGTGCCTTCGCCGACGCCGCTCGCGACCTCGATCTCGCCGCCCGTCGCGTTCACGAACGTCTGGACCATGTGCAGCCCGAGGCCCGTGCCGGCCCCCTCGGGCTTGGTGGTGAAGTACGGGTCGAACATGCGGGCGGCCACCTGGGGCTCCATGCCCACCCCGGTGTCCTCGACCTCCAGCACCGCGTGCCGGCGCCCGCGGCGCACCTCGTCGTGGAGCCGCAGGGTGAGCAGCCCGCCGTCCGGCATGGCGTCGCGCGCGTTGAGGGCGAGGTTGAGGAGCGCCTGCTCGAGCTGCACCGGGTCGAGCACGGCCTGCGCGGCGCTGTGGCACTCGACGTGGAGCTCGACCTCGGGCGGGATCACCCGGCGCAGCGCCGAGGCGAAGTGGTGGAGCTCGGGCTCGAGGGCGATGGGGCGCGCCGCGCTCGCCTGCCGGCGCCCCAGGAGGAGGAGCTGCTCGATGGTCCCCTGGACCGCGTTGACCGCGTGCTCGAGGTCGTCGAGCACGGCGCGGGAGTCCGGGCCGCCGTTTCGGAGCTCCCGCACGCCCGCGGCGAGCACCGCGAGCGCGTTGCGGGTGTCATGGGCGACGCCGCTCGCCAGGTGGTTGATGGCGTCCACCTCCTTCGCCCGCGCGAGCGCGCGCTCGGCGGCGATCCGGCGCGCGTGCGCGTCGCGCTCCCGCGCGGCGGCCTCCCGGGCCCGGCGGATGGCCCGGTCGACGGCGTCGAGGGTGGCGTCGACCACCGCCAGCGCGATGGCCGTCGAGCCCAGCGTGGTGAACGCGAGGTGCGCGTACTGCCGGAGCGGGACCGCCGCGCCGGGGACCGTGCCGACGTCCGACCGGCCCAGGAGCCAGGCGAGGACGCCGATGCCGACCAGCGCGATCCCGGCGACGCCGACCGACACGAACGCGATGCGGCGGCCGAAGAAGAACGTCGCGAGCAGCGGGACGAGCACGAAGAGCGTGCCCAGCGTGAAGCTCGGGCCGATGTTCCACACCCCGAGGACGGCGAGGAGCCCGACGGCGAAGACCATGAACGCCGCCGCGAGCTGGTGCCGCCGCGCCGGGATGATCCACGCCGCGAGTGAGATCCCCACGGCCAGCACGACGGCGGCGGTGATCGCGTGCGGCCGCTCGTCGCGCAGGATGGCCGGGAAGAGGAAGGCGAGGCTCGTGACGCCGATGAGCGTTCCGAGGGCGCGGAACGCGCGGAGGCCCCGCGCCCGCGCCGCGACCACGATGGGGTCGAGCGGGTTCGCCTCCTCGGCGGCGCTGGCCTGGAAGGGATCGAGCAGTCTCTCGGCGGGCTTGTCCGCCATCGACACCCCCGGGGTGCATCGAGGAGGCTATCACCTGAAGGAGGGGACGTCTGTCCCTCGTAGGCGAGGGCCTCGTGCGCGCACGCAAACGTTCACTTCTCGCGATGGGAGTCGCGGCGGCGCAGATCGCCCCGGGCGGCGAGACGAGACTCGCTGCTTTGCCGCCCGCACCGGTCCGGCTAGGATGCCGGCCCATTCCCGGAAGCCCACTCGGAGCCAACCGCCGTGCAGATCGTCTGCCTCGACCTCGAAGGTGTGCTCGTCCCGGAGATCTGGATCGCGTTCTCGGAGCGGACGGGGATCCCCGAGCTGCGGCGCACGACGCGCGACGAGCCGGACTACGACAAGCTGATGCGCGGGCGGCTGGAGATCCTCCGCCGCCACGGGCTGGGGCTCGCCGACATCCAGAAGGTGATCGCGGGCATGCGCCCCGAGCCCGGCGCGAAGGACTTCCTCGACGCGCTCCGCCAGCGGTACCAGGTCGTGATCCTCTCGGACACGTTCTACGAGTTCGCCATGCCGCTCATGGCCCAGCTCGGCATGCCGACGCTCTTCTGCCACCGGCTCGAAGCCGACGCGCAGGGGTACGTCGCCGCGTACCACCTGCGCATGCCGGAGCAGAAGCGCGCGGGCGTCGAGGCGTTCCGGGCGCTGCGGTTCAAGGTCGTCGCCGCGGGCGACTCGTACAACGACACCGCCATGCTCGGGGCGGCGGACGCGGGCATCCTCTTCCGTCCGCCGCAGAACGTGGTCGCCGAGTTCCCGCAGTTCCCCGCCGTCTACGAGTACCCCGCCCTCCGCGCGGCGATCGACACGGCCGCTGCGCGGATCGGCGGCTGACATGCTATAGGGACGCGCCATGAAGACCCTTACCGAACTCAGCGGTACGCTCGTGCGCGCCGCGGCTGCCGCCATCGAGGCGGCGAAGCGCTCGCTCCCTCCCGCCCCTGCCCCCGCCGCAGAGCCGGCGTCCGCCGTCCCCGCCGAGGGCGCTGCCGCGGAA
>JAEYOU010000076.1 GCA_023411405.1 Pseudomonadota bacterium
CCCCGAGGACGTCCTCGATGCCGCGCCCGCCGAGGTCGTCCCCGAACCGCGCGCGGGCCGCCCGGCTGGCCCCGAGGATCCGGCCGCGCGCGTCGAGGACGAAGGCGGGATCGCCCAGCGCGTCCGACACCGCCCGGAGGTGCTTCTCGAGCGCGCCGGCGCCCGGCCGCGCCGCGCGCCACGCGCCCAAGGCCGCGGCCAGGAGGAGCCCGATCGCTCCTCCCCCCAGGACCAGCGCGAGCGCGGCCATGGTGGCCTGCACGCCAACGAACCTGGCCACGGGCTTGCCGCCGAGGAAGTCGGTCTTATGCAGAGGAGACGATGATCGGCAAACGAGCGTGGTCTCCAGCGGAGGGTCCTCCGGCGGCGCCCCAGCAGGTCCCGCCCCGCAGCGGGCGCGTGTCGGGCGCAGGAGAGGACGACCGGGAGCGCGGGCTGTGGGCGCCCTCGGAGGGGCCCGTGCGCAGCGATCCGGGCGGCGCCGGCGGCGAGCCCGACGGGCGCACGATCCCGAAACCCGGCCGGACGGCGTTGAACGAATCGTGACGATGCACCGGGCCGCGCGCCGCGGCCCAAGGGCTCGCCAGTCCGCCCGGTTTCTTGTTGATAACGTCCCTTCCCGCGGGTATCCCTGATCGGAGCCCTCGCGGCGCACACCCCAAGGAGAATCGCATGTCCGAGAAGGAGAAGAAGGGCGGTGGCGCCGGCGCTCAGGTCGCACCGGCCATGGGCCCGCCGGCCCTCATCGCGAAGGAAGACATCCCCGCGGTGCTCCCCATCCTGCCGCTGCGCAACTCGGTGTTCTTCCCGGGCGGGGTGCTCCCGCTCGCGGTGGGCCGCCAGAAGACCATCGCCCTCATCAAGGACGCGGTGCGCGACGAGCAGGTGATCGGCGTCGTCACGCAGCGCCGCGCCGAGGAGGAGGACCCGGGGGCGGCCGACCTCTACACGGTCGGGACCGTCGCGCGGGTGGTGAAGCTGCTCAAGATGGGCGAGGACAACTACTCGCTCGTCGTGCAGGGCCTCGCGCGCTTCAAGGTGCTGGAGCTCCTGCAGGAGAACCCGTACCTCAAGGCCCGGGTGGACGCGATCGAGGACCTGCCCGCGGCCACCGACGACGTCGAGGTCGAGGCGCTCGCGATCAACCTGAAGAAGCTCGCGCGTGAGGTGATCGAGCTCATGCCGGAGCTCCCCGCCGCCGCGACGGAGCTCGTCGAGTCCATCACGCACCCCGGCCACCTCGCCGATCTGATCGCGGCCAACGTGGACGTGCCCATCGAGGAGAAGCAGCAGGTCCTCGAGACGGTCGAGCTCAAGGCGCGGATGAAGCTCGTGCTCGAGCTCCTCAACCGGAAGCGCGAGATCCTCAAGCTCTCGAACAAGATCGACTCCGCCGTGAAAGGCGAGATGTCGAAGACCCAGCGCGAGTACTACCTGCGCCAGCAGCTCAAGGCCATCAAGGAGGAGCTGGGCGAGCTGGGCGAGGAGGAGGAGGAGCTCGACGAGCTGGCGGAGCGGCTGAAGAAGGCCGGGCTCCCGCCCGAGGTCGACAAGGTCGCGCAGAAGGAGCTCAACCGGCTCAAGTCGATCCCCACCGCGAGCTCCGAGTACACGGTCGCCCGCACGTACCTCGACTGGATCGCCGATCTGCCCTGGGCGAAGAAGACCGACGACAACCTCGACATCGAGAACGCGCGCGGGATCCTGGACAACGACCACTACGGCCTCGACAAGATCAAGAAGCGCATCCTCGAGTACCTCGCCGTCCGCAAGCTCAAGAACGACATGCGGGGGCCCATCCTCTGCTTCGTCGGCCCGCCCGGCGTCGGCAAGACCTCGCTCGGCCAGTCCATCGCGCGCGCCACCGGCCGGAAGTTCGTCCGGCTCTCGCTCGGCGGCGTCCGCGACGAGGCCGAGATCCGCGGGCACCGGCGCACCTACGTCGGCGCCCTGCCCGGACGGATCATCCAGTCGATGAAGAAGGCCGGGACGGTCAACCCGGTGATGATGCTCGACGAGATCGACAAGCTCGGGGCGGACTTCCGCGGCGACCCCTCGGCGGCCCTGCTCGAGGTGCTCGACCCGGAGCAGAACCACTCGTTCTCCGACCACTACCTCGACCTCGCCTACGACCTCTCGAAGGTGATGTTCATCGGGACCGCCAACTTGCTCGATCCCATCCCCGGCCCGCTCAAGGACCGCATGGAGATCCTCGAGCTGCCCGGGTACACGTTCGAGGAGAAGGTTCACATCGCCCAGAACCACCTCATCCCGAAGCAGCTCAAGGAGCACGGGCTCTCGCCGGAGGCGATCAGCCTCACGGAGAAGGCGCTCATCAAGATCATCATGGCGTACACCCGCGAGGCCGGCGTGCGGAACCTCGAGCGCCGGATCGCCGACGTCTGCCGCGCGGTCGCGGTCGAGGTGGCGAGCGGCAAGATCGCGGCGGGCGCCAGGCGGACCGTGGACGAGCAGGACCTGCTCGACATGCTCGGGCCCGAGAAGTTCTACAACGAGACGGCCGAGCGGACGGAGATCCCGGGCGTCGCCACCGGCCTCGCCTGGACGGCCGCGGGCGGGGACATCCTCTTCATCGAGGCCACGAAGATGACCGGCAAGGGGTCGCTCACCCTCACCGGCCAGCTCGGCGACGTGATGAAGGAGTCGGCGCAGGCCGCGCTCTCGTACCTGCGCTCCAAGGCCGACTCCCTCGGCATCGCGGGCAACTTCCTCGAGAAGACGGACATCCACATCCACTTCCCGGCGGGGTCCATCCCGAAGGACGGCCCGAGCGCCGGCGTGACCATCCTCACCGCGCTCGTCTCGCTCCTCACCGGCATCCGCGTCCGCTCCGACGTGGCGATGACGGGCGAGGTGACCCTCCGCGGCCTCGTGCTCCCGGTGGGCGGCATCAAGGAGAAGGTGCTGGCCGCACACCGCGCGGGGATCAAGCGCGTGATCATCCCGGCGCGGAACGAGAAGGACCTGCTCGACGTGCCGGAGCAGGCGCGCAAGGAGCTGGACTTCGTCTTCGCGGCGCACATGGACGAGGTCCTGAAGGCCGCGCTCGAGGAGAACCCGGTCGGCCGCACCCCGCCCGCCCCGACCACGGACGGCGAAGGCGAGAAGAAGTCGCCGCCTCCGGCGAAGAAGCCGGAGGAGGTCCGGGTCTAGCGCAGCGGATCCGTAGTTGCTCCCCTGGGGCCTCAGGCGTCGGACCTCGGGCCTCAGGGGAAGCGCCGCCGCCGGACTCGGCCCGATCGGGCCGCCGGCTGAGGCTTGAAGCCCGAGGCCTGCGGCCTTCCCGGTGGTGTAGTGTCCTCCTGTGGGGGATCGCCGTCTCGCCATCCTCACCGGCTCGCCCGGGCCAGTGCTCGACGCCGTCGCGGGCGCGTTCGCCGCGGCGGGCTTCACGACCCGACACCTCTCGCTCGATCCGAGCACGCCCGATCCCGAGCCGACCACGCCGGCCGAGGTCGTCGTGCACCTCGGCCTCCGCACGCCGCGCGGCATGGACGAGCCGCGGCGCACGGCGCTCGAGGTGTCTGCCGCGCGCACGGCCGCCCGGCTCTCCCACGCGTACGGCGCCCGCCGGCTGCTCCACGTCTCGACGACCGCGGTCTACGGCCGCCCGCGCAACCTGCCCTGCCGCGAGGGCGAGCTCAAGGACCCGCGCACGGCGCTCGAGCGGATCCGCTGGCGCGCGGAGCAGGCGAGCTGGGCCGCGTTCCGCGGCGGCGTGCCGCTCACGGTCCTCCGCCCCGCTCTGCCCTACGGCCCGACCCTGCACAGCGGGCCGGTGCGCGCGCTCGCGTTCCTCGCGCTGCTCAACCACGGCCGGCGGCAGGTCCCGATCCTGCGCCGCGGGCCCGTGGCGCACCTCGTCCACCTCTCCGACCTCGCCCGGGCGGTGGTCCACGTGGCCCTGCATCCGCGCGACGGCGACGTCCTCGGCCGCGCGTTCAACGTCGCCGACGAGGCGCCGCTCCCGCTCGCCGAGCACCTGGCGGCGGCCCTCACCTCGCTCGGCTTCGAGCCGGGCCGCTACCTGCCTTCGTGGCCGCGCCTGACCGCCTCGCTCCTGTGGCTGTTCCGGAACGTGCCGGACCGGACGCTGCTCGCGGCCGTGAACCGGCGGCTCGCGCGCGGGTGGCAGCGCCTGGGCGCCCGGACCGGCATCTCCGCGCAGCTCACCCCGCGCGTGGATCGCGAGGTCCTCCACTGGATGAGCACGGATCACTACTACGACGTCGGGCGGCTCCACGCCCTCGGCTGGCGCGCACGCCACCCCGTCGCCACGGCGTCGTTCCCCGAGACGATCCGGACGCTCGTCGAGGGCCAGCTCCTGCCGGCGGGGAGCGCAGCGCGGCGATCGACGGGCTCCGCGTGACCCGCGACGACCGGCCGCCTGGTCAGTGGCCGAACCACGGCATCCATGTCATAGTGTCCGCGGGATCCCGCCATCCGTGTCACGCCGGCGGTCGGATCCGGGGGATGTCGATCATGTGCGCAAAGGTGCGCCACCTCCCGGCCGAGATCGTACGACGAGCGACATGTCGGGGCATGGCTCGAGGAGGACTTCGGTGATCAGGATGCTCGGCCGGTACGAGCTCCTCGAGCAGATCGGCAGCGGCGGCATGGCGGTGGTCTATCGCGGGCGCGACACGGCCCTCGATCGCGAGGTGGCCGTGAAGCTCCTCCACCCGCACCTCGCCGCCGCGCCCGAGTCTCGCGCGCGCTTCTCCCGCGAGGCGCGGGTCGTCGCGCGGCTGTCCCACCCCGGCATCGTGGAGATCTTCGACTACGGCGGCGACGCCGCGGTCGAGAGCTTCCTCGTGACGGAGTTCGTCCGCGGCCGCACGCTCCGCGCCTTCGCGCACGAGGTCGGCTTCGGCTACCCCGAGCTCGGGTTGCTCGTCGGCGTCGCGCTCGCCGACGCGCTCGTGCACGCCCACTCGGCCGGCGTCATCCACCGTGACCTCAAGCCGGAGAACGTGCTCGTGGACGAGGGCGCGCGGCCCGCCGTGAAGCTCGCCGACTTCGGGATCGCGCGGGTGCTCGCCTCCGACGAGCGGATGACCATGACCGGCGCGCTCGTCGGCTCGCCCCATCACATGCCGCCGGAGGTCGTGGAGGGGCGGGACGCCGACGTGCGGAGCGACGTGTTCTCGCTCGGGACGATCCTCTACTGGCTCGCCACGGGGCGCCTGCCGTTCGCCGCGGCCAACCCGACCGCGATCCTCCGGCGCGTGCTCCAGGGCGACTTCGAGGATCCGCGCAAGGTGGACCCGCGCGTGTCCGATGCGCTCGCCGAGGTCATCGTCCGCTGCCTCCAGCTCGCGCCCGAGCGGCGCCCGCAGAGCGCGGCGGAGGTGCGCGACGCGGTCCAGCAGGTCCTCGCCGAGGTGGGCCTCGCGCGGCCGCAGGAGGCGCTGGTGGCGTTCCTGCGGGATCCCGCCGCCACGAAGGCCCGCTTCCGGACCGAGGCCTCAGCCGCCCTGCTCGCC
>JAEYOU010000154.1 GCA_023411405.1 Pseudomonadota bacterium
GGTTAGAAGATCTAACTACCTACTCTTCTTGTATGGATCAGGAAAAATGTATTTACTATTATAAAACTTATGGAAATAATCGTATCAATGGGGTAGAACTATATAAAGAGCAATTAGAAGGATCAAATCTTAAAATATTCCGATATCTTGTAGATCAAGATATCAACTATCAAAATTAAGTGATCAAGGTTCAAGGTAATAAATATAGTACTGAATCATGAGTAAAAAAAGTTCTCGTAGATAAAACTACGGGAACTTTTCTTCATCGCATATAAATTGATGCCTTTAACATGTCTATTTCGAATCTTTACAAATCTGCATAAAAAATCCATACAATTGCTAATTTCAACCGCAAGGATCGCTTATTTTAGTATTTCATCATAAGTAGTATTTAAAGCATTTTTAATTCCTCTCAGTTGAGATGCATATATATGTTGAATTCCACGCTCGATTTTAACTAAGGACTCACGGGTAATGGTTACACCCTGTAAATCCAACAATCTTACAAGCTCAGTCTGCTTGATTTTCTTTGATTTTCTAATTCTTCGAATATTGTTTCCGACTAAAATAAGTGTATCACTTTTTATTTTTTGCTCTTTCATATAAGCCTCTCATTAGGACTTATTTCCCAAATATTCTTATCTTTATCTTAGTAAGGTTATTTGGTATAATGGGACTGATATTGGTCCATTTCTAATATATTATAAACCTAATGTAAGTATAGTGTACACCAAATTTGGAACATTAATACCGCATTAGTTTTTCATAGATAATGGAACCAATTACTAAGGAGGAAAACAAATGCATGAGTTGTGGGGTAAGAAAAAGAAATATTATTTTTCAGAAAAGCTTAAAAGCCAACTTGAACAGATATCCGATTACCCATTAACCATTATTGAAGCACCATCAGGATTTGGAAAAACCACAGCTGTGAGGGAGTATTTAAAAGAAAATTGTTCAGATGATATACATGAGTATTGGTATACCTGTTTAGGAGAAGCATCCACAATTACATGGGCAGGCTTATGTGAACTAATATCCAAAATCAATGAAAAAGTGGCTGATGATCTTAGAAATCTTAAAATACCTACTAAGGATACTTTGCATTATATATTATCATACATTAAAGAAATTCATTGTACAACGGAAACCTATATTGTGATAGATAACTATCAATTAATAAATTATGATATCTCTAATGAACTCATACATATTTTTTCTGCTCATGCCAGTAGTAATCTGCATATGATCATTATTACACAGCAAATAAACACTAAATATTTATTTTTGATTAACAGTGAATGTATACATTTGATTGAAGCATCTGCATTTTTTATTGACAGAAAGGGAATCTCAAGTTTATTTCAAATGAGAGGGATCCATTTGTCCAAAGAGGAGGAGGAAAAGGTATTTCTTAATACAGAAGGTTGGATATCTGCTATCAATCTGCAAATAATCAGCTTTATCAAAACAGGTTCCATTAATCTTACTGTAGATATAGAGCAGTTAGTGGAGCATGCTATTTGGAATCATCTAGATATAGATGAGAAAGAATTTTTACTTTCAGTGTCAGTATTGGACAGCTTTACTACCTATCAGGCATCCATAATGATTTGTGAAGATTTACTGCCAGATAAAATTCAAAAACTTCTAAAATGTAACGACTTTATAAAATATTTGCCGGATAAGGGGACTTATAGTATCCATAGCATCATACATGATTATTTAAAAAATCGTTTTCAAAATTATACATTATTAAATCATCAGGATAGGATATTTAGAAGAGCCGCATTAGCCAGCTCTTATGAGAAACAGTATTATCAGGCAGCTGAATTTTATTATAAAGTTGGGGATTTTAGCGCCATTCTATCATTACCTTACAGTAGGGAATATTCAGAACAGGAGAAAGAAAAATATCAATATAGATTTTTTGCAAAAATAGTAAATGAATGCCCCGATGAAATATTATGTAATCATCCTTTTACTATGATTGTGTTTGGATATATGGCACTAATGAATGGCTATTATGCTGAATATCAAAAGTTATACAAACTTTTAAATTCTATCATGCAAAATAAGTCTGCATATTCATTTTCTGAATTTCAAAGATTGAGGGGTGAATTCTTACTTTTACAAAGTGTAAGTGAATTCAATGATGTTGAAAAAATGCAAGAGCTTCATATAAAGTGCTTTGAACTTTTAAAGGGACCGTCCCATATCATTAAGTGGTATATGCCTGTTTTTTATGGCGATGTCTCTGTGCTGAATATGCTCTGGAGAGAATCCGGTAGATTAGATGAAGTGTCATGTTACCTGCAAAATGGGAATCAATTGTATCTCAAATTAACACAGGGGCATGGAGCAGGCACCTGTTATACGATGATGGCAGAGGTTAGTCTAATGCGGGGCGATGATGTGGAAGCGGAAATCCAATGTCATAGAGCTCTTTATGAGGCACGAGGTTACAAAAAAACTGACACCTGTCTATGTGTTGAGCTGGTTCTTGCCCGTATTGCTATTTTACGAGGGGATATTGAGGAATATTTTTGTACAGTAAAGAGAATTCAAAATTATGCAAACGAAAATTCAAGTCTTTACATATTACGAATGGTTGAGTACTGTATGTCAATTATTAGTCTGTTGTTAAACTTTAAGGATTATGTTTCTCCTTGGTTTTATGACATGGAAAGTATTAAGAGAACCGTGTATACTCCAGCTGTTCCACAAGCACAACTAATACATTTCCTACTCCTAATTTATGAAAAAAGGTATCATGAATTTTATGGTATTTGTCAATATGAAATAGAACATGAAAGAAAATCTACAAAAAATACAAAATATCTGATGACTCAGGTTTATCGATTGATTTTCTTTGCAATAGCAAAACGAAGTAATGGCTATGATATAGAGGCTCAAAAATACTTGAAGGAAGCTTTAAATTTAGCTCTACCAGATAAGGTCTACCTTCCATTTGCGCAACAGGAATGTATGGTTGAATTTTTGTGTGAACTTAAAATGAACTGTACAGATTGTGAATGTGAATACTTTGGAAAGAATAGTGATTTAATTGCTATAGTGGAACTCAGCAAACGGCAAAAAAAGGGAGTTAGTACTATCAGAAAAGCAATAAATGAGGCCAGATCACCATTGACACCAAGAGAAAGAGAAATTGCATTACTGGCAAAGGATCGATACACCGCAAAAGAAATAGCCAGTAAACTATTCATATCAGAAATGACAGTAAAGGCAACTCTTAGAAATGTATATAGTAAACTTGAAATTCATTCCAAAGTCGATCTGAACTTAATAGTATTTTGACGAAAAACCACGATTTACCACTTAAATAGGTATGAAATTAAAAGTAATCTACTGTAGGATATTACAGTAGATTACTTTTTTATATAAATAAGTAATAGATTTTGTAAGGTTTTTAGCCAGTAAGTTAAAAAAATGGGGGAGGATAGTAATGAAGTTGATGATTGTTGATGATGCATCTTTTATGCGAGTACTGCTTAGAAGAATGATTGACAAAACGAATTATGAGATTGTATGCGAAGCGACGGATGGAAAAGATGCCATTGTAAAGTTTATGCAATACAGACCAGATATTATTACTATGGATATTACAATGCCTAATCTCAACGGTATAGAGGCGCTTAAAGCAATTAAAAAAATCAGTGCAGCAGTAAAAGTGATTATGGTTTCAGCAATGGGGCAGGAAGAGCTTGTGAAAGAAGCTATTATGAAT
>JAEYOU010000187.1 GCA_023411405.1 Pseudomonadota bacterium
GAACCACGCGTCGCCGCGCAGCGCGCCGGCGAGCGGCCGGAGCCCCTGGCCCCGCACGCCCCACGACGCCGCGAGCCCGCGCGCGAGCGCCACGAGGACCAGCACCGCGAGCGCGATCGGCAGCCCCCAGCCGGCGGGGATGACGATCGTGAAGAGGACGGGCAGCACCGGTCAGCCCTCCCGCGCGGCGCCCTCGAGCTCCCGCTCCCCCGCCTTCGCCTTCCGCGTCCCCGGCTGGAGGAGCAGCATCGCCACGCCCAGCACGATGCAGGAGTCGGCGACGTTGAACGTGGGCCAGTGCCAGCCGCGCGCGTACCAGTCGATGAAGTCGATGACGTACCCGCGCGCGAGCCGGTCGATGAAGTTCCCGACCGCGCCCGCGAGGAGGAGCGCGAGCGCCACCTGCCCGTAGCGCTGCGCCGGCTCGAGCTTCCGGTAGTAGCCGACGATGAACGCCACCGCGGCGAGCGAGATGACCGTGAAGAAGACGTTCCGGACGCGCTCGGAGAGGTCCTGGAAGAGCCCCCAGGCGGCCCCCTCGTTCTCGACGTACTTCATCGCCCACATCGGCTTCCAGACGACGTGGGGCGCGGTCGCGTACGGCAGGAGGTGCCGGTGGCCGTAGAACCCCTTCACCTTCTCCCCGAAGGTGGCGTCGCCGCGGACCTGGAAGACGGTGGTGAGGCGATCGACGGCGAGGAACTTCGTCGCCTGGTCGAACGTGACCAGGACGGCGAAGACCGCCGCGAGCAGCGTCCACTTCCCGGGGCCGCGGGCCCCACGCCGCTGCGGGCCCGTGTCCAAGGGGGGGAGGCTCATGTCAGGGCGTCCGCGCACTTGCCGCAAACGGTCGGGTGCGCCGGATCCTTCCCGACGTCGTCGCGGTAGATCCAGCACCGCTCGCACTTCACGCCCGGCGCGCGCTTCACCTCGACGGCGAGCGGTCCCTTGGCGAGCTCGACCCCCGAGACGATGAACAGGGTCGCAAGCTCCTCCTTCGCCTCGGCCAGCAGGTCGTACGTCTTCCCGTCCGCCTGCACGACCACGCTCGCCTCGAGCCCGGAGCCGATGAGCTTCGCCTTGCGGGCCTCCTCGAGCTTCCCCTGCACCGCGGCGCGGACGTCGAAGAGCTGCCCGTACCGCGCCTCGAGCGCGTCGGCGTCCGCCGGCCGCGCGCGCTTCGGGAGCCCGGCCAGGAAGACGCTCTCGGCGGACCGCGCCGGCAGGAACGACCAGGCCTCGCTCGCCGTGAACGAGAGGACGGGGGCGAGCAGCCGGACGAGGTCCTCGGCCACGGCCTGGAGCACCGTGAGCGCCGACCGCCGCGCCTTGCCCCACTTCTTCGAGGTGTAGAGCCGGTCCTTGACGATGTCGAAGTACTGGGCCGAGAGCTCCACGGCGCAGAACTGGATGGTGGCGTGGTAGGCGACGTGGAACTCGTAGTCCTCGTACGCCCTGGTCACCTTCTCGTCCCAGGCGGCGAGCCGCCCGAGCGCCCAGCGGTCGATGGGGAGCAGCTCCTCCACCGGCACCGCGTGGGCCTTCGGATCGAACCCCTCGAGCGCGCCGAGCACGTAGCGGATCGTGTTGCGGATCTTCCGGTACCCCTCGGCGACGCCGCCCAGGATGTTCTCGGAGAGCGTGACGTCGTCGCGGTAGTCGGAGGCCGCGACCCAGAGCCGGAGGATGTCGGCGCCGTACTTCTTGATGATGTCGGCGGGGTCGATGCCGTTGCCGGCGCTCTTCGACATCGCCTTCCCCTTCCCGTCGAGGAGGAAGCCGTGCGTGAGCACCGCGCGGTAGGGGGCCTTCTCCTCGAGCGCGGTCGCGGTGAGGAGCGCGGAGTGGAACCAGCCGCGGTGCTGGTCGGAGCCCTCGAGGTAGAGATCGACCGGGATCCCCATCCCCTCCTTCTCCGCCACCGCCGCCCAGGACACGCCCGAGTCCCACCAGACGTCGAGGATGTCCTGCTCCCGCCGGAACTCGGCCTTTCCGCACTTCGGGCACGCCTCACCCTGCGTGAACTGGGCAGGGCTCCGCCGGTACCAGGCCTCGATCCCCTCCTCCTCGAAGGCGCGCGCGACCTGGTCCATCACCTTCTGCGAGAGGAGCGGCTCGGCGCACCCCTCGCAGTAGAAGACCGGGATCGGCACGCCCCAGGTCCGCTGGCGGGAGAGGCACCAGTCGGGCCGGTTCTCGATCATGTTGTAGATGCGGTCCCGGCCCCAGCGCGGGATCCACTGCACCTTCTCGATCTCGGCGAGCGCCTTCTTGCGCAGGTCGCGGTGGTCGAGCGAGAGGAACCACTGATCGGTGGCCCGGAAGACGACCGGGTTGTGGCACCGCCAGCAGTGCGGGTAGCTGTGGGCGAGCTTCGCCTTCGGGTCGGAGAGGAGGTGGCCCGAGGCGTGGAGGTCGTTCACGATCTCCGGGTTCGCCGCGAAGATCTCCTTGCCCGCGTACTTCCCTGCCTCGGCGGTGAAGCGACCGGCGCCGTCGACCGGGTTCAGGACCTCGAGCCCGTACTTCAGGCCCACGACGTAGTCCTCGGCGCCGTGGCCCGGCGCGGTGTGGACGAGGCCGGTGCCGGCGTCGAGGGTCACGTGGTCGCCGAGGATCACCGGGCACTCGCGCCCCATGAACGGGTGCTGGTACCGGAGCCCCTCGAGCGCCTTCCCCTCGAACGTGGCGAGGATCTTCTTCGGGTCGACGAGCTTCGCGCCGCCGCCGCCGGTCGCCGCCTCGTGCGCCGCGGGCGAGTGCTTCGCCGGGCCCTCGGCGCGGCGCGGCTCGACCGCCTCGAGGAACTGGCCGAGGAGGTCCTTCGCCACGACGGCGACCGAGCCGCCGAGGTCGTACGCGACGTACGTGAACTGCGGGTGCGCCGCGACGGCGAGGTTCGCGGGGAGGGTCCAGGGGGTCGTCGTCCAGATGACGAGCCGGACCTTCTTGCCGGCGACCTTCGGATCGGGGAGCGGGGAGACGAGGTCGAAGGCCACGTGGATCGACGGAGACGTGTGGTCCTCGTACTCGACCTCGGCCTCGGCGAGCGCGGTCCGGTCGGTGGTGCACCAGTAGACCGGCTTCTTGCCGCGGAAGAGGAACCCGCGCTCGGCGGCGCGCGCGAAGGTCCGGACGATCTCCGCCTCGTAGCCGCGCGCCATCGTCGCGTACGGCGTCGCCCACCGGCCGAAGATGCCGAGCCGCTTGAACGACTCGCGCTGCCTGTCGATCCACTTCTGCGCGTACTTCCGGCAGGCCTCGATGATCTGGGCCCGGTCCATCTCCCGCTTCTTCGGCCCGAGCTCCTTGTCCACCTTGAGCTCGATCGGCAGGCCGTGGCAGTCCCAGCCGGGCACGTAGTCCGCCACGTCCCCGCGCATGTTGCGGTACTTGACCACGATGTCCTTCAGGACCTTGTTGAGCGCGTGGCCGATGTGGATGTCGCCGTTCGCGTACGGGGGGCCGTCGTGGAGCACGAACCGCGGCCCGCTCCTCCCCGCGTTCTGGGCGACGAGCCGCTGGAAGATGGCCTGCTCCTCCCACTGGCGCAGGATCTCGGGCTCCCGCTGGGGGAGGTTCCCCTTCATCGGGAAGTCGGTCTTGGGGAGATTGACTGTCTCTTTGTAGTCCACGTGGCGTTCCGCCTTGGAAAGACAAGGGTTCTAGCAGTGGGCGGCGGGGCGATCAACGAGCCTCTTGTCCCGCGCGACTCGTGGCTCCCCTCGCACCGGTGGGCGGGCGCGGTGGCGCGTTGCGGCTCCCCACCGCGACGGCTAACCTTCGCTCGCCCATGCCCGCCCCGAAGAAGAGCGCCTCACGCTCCCGGCGGGCCTCCCGCGCGGGCGAGAGATCGGCCCCTGGAACGCTTCGCCTGGCCATCCTCTCGCGGAACGCGCGGCTCTACTCGACCCGGCGGCTCGTCGAGGCGGCGAAGGGGCTCGGGCTCGCGCCCCTCGTCCTCGACACGCTGCGCTGCAACATGGTCGTGGCGCGCGACACCCCCCGGATGCTCTACGGGGGCGAGGAGCTCGTCGCGACCGACCTCCGGGTGGTCATCCCGCGCATCGGCGCGTCGATCACCGGCTACGGCCTCTCGGTCGTGAACCAGCTCGAGCTCATGGGCGTCCCCGTGCTCGCGGCCGCGACCCCGATCGCGCGGTCGCGCGACAAGCTCCGCGCGCTCCAGCTCCTCTCCCGGTTCGGCATCGACATCCCGCGCACGGTGATGTGCCGCTTCCGCGAGGAGGTGCCCGAGGCGGTGGAGATGGTCGGCGGGCTCCCCTGCATCATCAAGCTCATCCAGGGCACGCAGGGCGTGGGCGTGATGATCGCGTCGACCATGGCCGAGGTGCAGGGCATGCTCGAGGCGCTCTGGACGCTCGGCCAGGAGATCCTGCTCCAGGAGCTCGTGGCCGAGTCGCGCGGGCGCGACGTGCGCGCCCTCGTCGTCGGGGACCGCGTGGTGGCCGCGATGCGGCGCACGGCGCGCGCAGGCGAGTTCCGCTCCAACATCCACCGCGGCGCGAGCGCCGAGGCGGTCGAGCTGCCGCGCGAGTACGCCGAGACCGCGGTGAAGGCGGCGCGCGTCATCGGGCTCGAGGTCGCGGGCGTGGACATGCTCGAGGCGCGGACCGGGCCGAAGATCATGGAGGTGAACTCCTCCCCCGGCTTCGAAGGGCTGGAGGCCGCGACCGGGAAGGACGTCGCGACGCCGTACGTCGAGCACGCGGTGGAGTACGCACATGCGCGCGCCGCCGGGCGCGCCGGCCGCCACATCGCCTGATGACGCGGGCTTGAGGCGCCAGCCGGGCGGACAGGCGCCCGCCCGACCCTTCAGCCCGGCACGACCGGGCCGCTAGAATCCGCCCCGATCGTGTCCCCCCGGAATCGTCACGAGCCCGCCGCGCTGGTCCTCTACGAAGACCCGCTCTCCCCCTGGTGCCTCGTGGCGGAGCGGCGGATCCTCGCCGCCGCCGAGGACGTGCCGGGCGCGTTCCGCCCGCTGCGCCTCGAGCCCTTCCCGACGCGGGTCACGCCCCGCGCCCTCTCCAAGACGGACCGGTGCGCCCTCGCGCGCGCCGCGCGGCGGGCCGCGCGCGAGCCCGAGCTCTCGGGGTCGATCCCCGACCTGTGGCTCTCGCCGGACCCGCCGCTCTCCTCGCTCCCGGTGCTCACCGCGCTCTCCGCGGCGCGCCTCCAGGGGCGCGGCGCCGAGAGCGCCCTCCGGGAGGCGATCCGCGCGGCGGCGCTCTTCCGTGGAGTGAACGTCGCGCGGACCGACGTCCTCCTCGAGCTCGCGCACGTCGCCCGGCTCGACGTGACGAGCTTCGCGGCCGCGCTCGCCGCGCCCGCCACCGAGGCCCGCGTGCACGAGACCCTCCGGCAGGCGCTCGAGCGCGGCGTGCGCGAGGTGCCGGCGCTCGTCATCGGCCAGGAGTGGCTCGTCGTGGGCGCCCGCCGCACCGAGGTCTACCGGTCGATCCTCCGGCGTTACGTCTCGGAGCGGCTCGGCCTGGCCACCGTGCGGACCTTTCATTGACCCACCGCGTTCGGGCTGCGCTCCGTCACCCGGGTCGCACGCGTGCCCGGCCCGCACGTCCCGGCTCTCTGAAATGTCGTGGGCGCCCGGGTGTTTGCTCGGCTGGGAGGCCGGCACGCTCCCTGCTACGCTCGGAGGAGGGCCGCCACGCCGGCGGGCCCCGGAGGACGACCCCATGAAGCGTCTCGCCATCGCCCTCGCCCTCGCGCTGCCGCTCCTGGGATGCGTCGTCGTCCCGGACGTACCGCCGCCGAGCGCGCCCCCTCCGCCGCCGCGCTACGAGCCGCCTCCGCCCGCGCCGCTCGTCTGGTACTACGGCGCGCACTTCGTCCCCGAGGAGCACGGCGGCGGCTGGTGCTACGAGGACGACGCGCACACGCACGACTACTTCCCGGATCGCCCGGAGGTCTACGTCGTCGAGCGCGGCTACTACACGTACACGGGTCCGTCGCTCTGGTTCTACTTCGACGGCCACCCGCTCCCGGGCGGCGGCTGGTGCCTCCTCCACGGGCACCACCACCACGACTACTACCCGCCGCCCCGCGGCGGCTTCACCTGGCGCCAGGGCCGGTATCACTACGAGGGCGAGTACCGGCCGAACCGGCCGCCGCCGGCGACGTACTGGCCGCGCCCGCACGCGTGGCGGCCGGCGCGCCCGCCGCCGCGCGTCCCCACCCGCGTGGCTC
>JAEYOU010000216.1 GCA_023411405.1 Pseudomonadota bacterium
GAACGCGCCGCCCGCGAGCCGCACGGACACCGAGCCCAGCCTGCTCGTGAACAGCCCGCGCGCGCAGGCGCGGCGGACGAACGTGATGACCTCGTCGCGCGCGCGGCGCTCGTCCACGTCCGGCGTGGACGCCGCGCCCTCCTCGAGCGGCGTCCCTTCGTGCGCCTCCGCCCGCCGGAGCGCTTCGGCCGAGGGCCGGACGGGCGCGCCGAGCCGGCGGGCCTCGAGCTCGAGCCGCGCACAGTGCTCGAGCGTCTCGAAGGCGATGAAGGCCCGCGCGAGATCCGCGCCGCCCGCCACCGCGCCGTGGTTCTCGAGCACCACCGCGTCGGCGCCGCCCGCGAAGGCGCGGCCGATCTCCTCGCCCAGCGCCGCGCTCCCGGGGAGCCCGTACGCGGCGATGTCCACGCGGCCGCACGCGCCCCACGCCCCGCGCACCAGCGCGGTGTCCGGGACGCGGCGGACCAGGCTGAACGCCACGAGCCCCGCGGGGTGCGCGTGGACGACGGCGCGGAGGTCGTGCCGGCGGCGGTAGATGACCTGGTGGAAGGGGAGCTCGACCGACGGCCGGTGGCGCCCGTGTGCGCTCCCGTCGTGCGTGACGCGGACGATGTCACTCGGCGTGAGCGCGCCCTTGTCCACCCCGCTCGGCGTGATCCACAGGTCGCCGTCCTCGGCGCGCACCGAGAGGTTGCCGCCGGAGGTGGTCGTGAGCCCCTGCCGGTAGATGCGGTCCATCACCTGGGCGAGCTGCTCGGCGGGGTGGAGGCGGGTGAGGTCCACGGCCGGATCATAGCGGGATGTGGGGGGCGAGCGCTGGGCTTCGGCTTCAGGCCTCGGGCGGCACGCCGCTCGCCTCGGCGCTGAGGCCCGACGCCGGAGGCCCGACGCCCCGCTCCTCGCTCACTCCGTCTTCGCCCGCTTCGCCTTCGCCGCCTGCTGCGCCTGGATCGCGGTGAGGATGATCGTGAACACGACGTCCTCGACGAGGCAGCCGCGGGAGAGGTCGTTCACCGGCTTCGCGAGCCCCTGCAGCATCGGCCCCATGGAGACGACGCCGGCGGACCGCTGCACCGCCTTGTAGGTCACGTTCCCGGTGTTCAGGTCGGGGAAGACGAACACCGTCGCCTGGCCGGCGACCTTCGAGCGCGGCGCCTTCTGGCGCGCGACGTCCGGCATCACCGCGGCGTCGTACTGGAGCGGGCCGTCGACGAGCAGGTCGGGCCGGCGCTGCTGGGCGATCTCGGTCGCCTGCTTCACCTTCTCGACGTCCTCGCCGGTGCCGGAGGTGCCGGTCGAGTACGAGAGCATCGCCACCCGCGCCGGGATGCCGAACGCCACCGCCGAGTCCGCGCTCTGGATGGCGATGTCGGCGAGCTGCTCGGCGGACGGGTTCGGGTTCACGGCGCAGTCGCCGAACACGAGCACCTGCTCGGGCAGGCACATGAAGAAGATGCTCGAGACCAGGCTGGCGCCGGGGGCGGTCTTGATGATCTGCAGCGCCGGCCGGATGGTGTGCGCGGTCGTGTGGACCGCGCCCGAGACGAGGCCGTCGGCCTCGTCGAGCGCCATCATCATGGTGCCGACCATGATCGGATCGGCGAGCTCCTGGATGGCGAGCTCGGGCGTCATGCCCTTCGCCTTGCGCCGCTCGACCAGCGGGGCGACGTACCGGGGCGCGGCGGCGGCGGAGTCCACGAGCTCGATGCTCGGCGGGAGCGTCACGCCCTGGCGCGCGGCCACCTCGCGGATCTCGTCCGGATCGCCGAGCAGCACGCAGCGGGCGATCCCGCGGGACTCGATGATCGACGCGGCGGTCACGGTCCGGGGCTCGTTCCCCTCGGGCAGCACGATCCGCTGCGGGTCGGCCCGGGCGGCCTCGATGAGCCGGTGGCGGAAGGCGGGGGGCGAGAGCCGCGGCTGCCGGCTGCTCGTCGTGCCGAAGCTGTCCAGCCACGCGGGGTCGATCCGGTCCGCGACGAAGTTCATCGTCCGCTCGACGCGCTCGCGATCGTCCGACGGGATCTCCGGGCTGAGCGTCGCGACGCGGGTCGCCGCGCCGAAGCTCCCGTCCTGGACCGCGAGCAGCGGCAGGCCGGCGTCGAACGCCTTCTTGCAGAGCCCCAGCACGCCCGGATCGGGATCGAGGCCGCCGGTGAGGAGCACGCCCGCGAGGGCGGTGCCGTTCATCGCGGTCATCGCCGCCGCGAGGACCACGTCGTTCCGGTCCCCGGGGGCGATCACGAGCGTGCCGGGCTTGAGCGCGCGCAGCGCGTTCGAGACGGTCATCGCGCACACGGCCACGTCCCGGACCCGGCGGCCCGACGCGTCGCCCGCCGAGAGGACCCTGGCCCCGAGCGCGAGCGCGACGTCGCTCGTGCGGGGCGCGGCCAGCTCGGTGTTGCACGGCACGAGGGCGAGCGGCCGGAGCCCCTCGTCCGCGACTGCCTTCCGGTGCGCCTCCAGCACCGCCTCGGTGGCGGTCATGCCCGGGCAGCCGCCGCAGGGACCCCACGTCGGCCCCAGCCCGAACTCCTCGGCGTGCGTGCGCCCCGCCGGCCCCGCGCAGACGCGGTTCAGGATGCAGCCGACCGTGCGCCCCTCGGCGAGCGCGCCGTACCCGCGGGCGGCGATCGCGACCGCCCCGGCCACCTCCTCCGGTCCCTGGTCCCGCGGCGCGGCCACCAGCACCAGCTCCGCGTCGAGCGCGCGCAGCATGAGGGCGTTGACGCGGGTCGAGTAGACCATGCCCGCCTCGGGCACCATCCCCTCGGCGACGAGCACGTCCGCGCCGCGGCCGGCCCTGTTGGCGATGTCGACCACCTGCTCCATCAGCGTCTGGTCGTCGCCGTGGGCGAGCAGCTCCTCGGCCACCTGCCGCCGGATCGGCGCGGGCGGCGCGAGGTGGGCGCCGAGCGCCATCAGCTCGACCGAGTGGTCCTCGCCGCGGCCCGCGATGGGCTTCACGAACGCGACCCGGAGCCCCTTGCGGTCCAGCGCACGGACGATGCCGAGGCAGGCGGTGGTGAGCCCGACCTGGCGGCCGGCGGGGGCGATGAGGAGGGTGGTGGGCATGTCAGGTGGCCTCCGGGGGGCTCACTTCCCGCCCGCGATCTCCGCCGTGTCCATGGCGATCAGGAGCTCCTCGTTGGTCGGGACGACCAGCGCCTGCGGCCGTTCACTCGCCGTGATCCGCCCCCGCTCGTCGCGGCCGTGCCGCGCGTTGCGGGCCGGGTCGAGGCGGAGGCCGAGGAACCCGAGCTGCGCGACGACCCGGGCCCGGATCGGCGCCGCGTTCTCGCCGATGCCGCCGGTGAAGACGAGCGCGTCGAGCCGGCCGAGCGGGACCACGAGCGCGGCGAGCGCCTTCGCGAGCACGTAGCAGAAGATCTCGATGGCGAGGCGCGCGCGCGCGTTCCCCTGCGCCGCCGCCTCCTCGACGGTGCGCATGTCGTTGGAGAGGCCGGACACGCCGAGCAGGCCGGACCGCTTGTTGAGCGCGTCCAGGATGGCGCGCTCCGGCTGGCCGAGCGCGGCGGCCATGTGGCCGACGATGGCCGGGTCGACGGAGCCGCTCCGCGTCCCCATCATCACGCCCTCGAGCGGGGTGAGCCCCATCGTCGTGTCCACGCTCTGCCCGTTTCGCACCGCGGTGCAGGAGCAGCCGTTCCCGAGGTGCGCGGTGACGAGGGCGTGATCGTCGGCCGGCAGCCCCGTCTGGACGAGCGCCTGGCGCGCGACGAAGCGGTGGCTCGTGCCGTGGAAACCGTAGCGCCGCACGCCGTGCCGCTCGAGCCACTCGTACGGCACCGGGTAGGTGTAGGCCACCGGCGGGATCGTCTGGTGGAAGGCGGTGTCGAACACCGCGACCTGCGGCAGCCCGGGGAAGAGCTCGCGGGCGATCTGGATGCCGAGCAGGTTGGGCGGGTTGTGGAGCGGGCCGAGGGGGATGCACTCCTCGATCATCGCCACCACCTCCGGCGTGATCGCCATCGAGCCCGAGAACTTCGACCCGCCGTGAACGACTCGGTGGCCGACGCCCAGGAGCTCCTCGGCGAGCCCGAGCTCCCGGAGGAGCTCCCCCACGGCGCGGAGCGCCGCGTCGTGTCCGGCGCCGGGGAGGACGCGCGTGGCCTTCCGGCCGTCGCGCTTCCAGTCGAGGCTCGCCTCCGGTGTCCCGAGGCGCTGGGCGATCCCCGAGACGAGCTCGCGCGAGCCGGCGAGCTCGCGCGCGCCGGCGAGGTTCACGACCGCGAACTTGGCCGAGCTGGACCCGCAGTTGAGGACGAGGACGTTCATGGGAGGCTTCGGACCCGGGGGTGAGGCGTGTGGTCGCGTGACGCGCCGCGTTCGGCGGCACCATAAACCCGTTCGAGACACGATGCGATGGCGGAACGTGTGGGTATGGGACAGGTTGGGGATCCGCCGATCGTGCGGGTGGTGGCCCGCGTGGGCTTCCGCGGCGCTCCGTGCATTCGACGTGCCGGAAAACCATGGTAATGGCTCGACGTTCCGGGTGTTCAGGTTCCGTGAGCGACGCCCTCGAGACCCGACCTCCATGACCCGAACCCGCTGGATCGCTGCCACCGCCACCGCCCTCCTCGCCGGGGGGCTCCTCGCCTGGCGCATGTCCGCCTCGCGCCGTGACGCCGAGTTCCGCTACGAGACCGCGCCCGTGGATCGCGGCCGCGTGGTCGCCCGCGTGACCGCGACCGGGACGCTCTCGGCGCTCGTGACCGTCCAGGTCGGCAGCCAGGTCTCCGGTCGCATCGCCTCGCTCCATGCGGACTTCAACTCCCGGGTGGAGAAGGGGCAGGTGATCGCGAAGCTCGATCCCCAGCTCTTCCAGGCGGCGGTCGAGCAGGCGCGCGCCAACGTGACGGCCACCGAGGGCAACCTCGCCCGGGCGGAGGCGCAGGCGGAGGACGCGCGGCGTCAGCTCCGCCGCACCCGCGAGCTGGCCGAGCGGAAGCTCGTCGCCACGGCCGACCTCGACACCGCGGAGTCCGGCGCGCTCGCCGCCGAGGCGTCGGTGCGATCTGCGCGAGGCGCGCTCGCCCAGGCCCGGGCCGCGCTCTCGCAGGCGCAGGTGAACCTGGCCTACACGACCATCGTCTCGCCGACCGACGGCGTCGTCATCTCCCGCAGCGTGGACGTGGGGCAGACCGTGGCCGCGTCGCTCCAGGCGCCGACGCTGTTCGTCATCGCCGAGGACCTCGCGAAGATGCAGGTGAACACCAGCGTCGCCGAGTCGGACGTCGGGCGGCTCGAGGCCGGCATGCCGGCCTCCTTCACGGTGGACGCGTTCCCGGGGCGCGTCTTCCGCGGCACGGTCCGCCAGGTCCGGAACGCGGCCACGACGGTGCAGAACGTCGTGACCTACGACGCGGTGGTGGACGTGGACAACCCGGACCTCGCGCTCCGGCCGGGGATGACGGCGACGGTGACGTTCGTCTACGCGGAGCGCGACGACACGCTGCGCGTGCCCAACGCGGCGCTCCGGTTCCGGCCGCCCGCGGGCATGCCGGGCGCCTCCGTCGCCGCGACCGAGGAGGGCGCCGGAGCGG
>JAEYOU010000228.1 GCA_023411405.1 Pseudomonadota bacterium
GCGCAGGCGTGCCCCGACCCGGCGCGCGCGGCGGAGCTGCGCGCCATCGCGGCCTCCTGCGAGCACCTCGCCCGCGGCCCGGCGCGCACGTTCCAGGAGGCGCTCCAGCTCCTCTGGCTCGTGGCGCTCCCGCTCCAGAAGGTCTGCGGGTGCGGTGTCTTCAACTTCAGCCGGATGGACCAGTACCTCCTCCCCTTCTACCGGCGCGACGTCGCCGAGGGGCGGCTCGCGCGCGAGGAGGCGCTCGCGCTCCTCCACGAGTTCTACGAGAAGAACAACGAGATCTTCACCCCCGCCGATCACATGTCGCAGGAGACCGAGGCGGTGAAGTACACGCTCGAGGTCGCCTACGACGACCCGAACTACATCGTCCTCGGCGGCCTCCTGCCCGGGCGGAGGCCCGGGTCGAACGAGCTCACCGAGCTCTTCGTGCAGGCGGCGCACGACCTGCGGCTCCGTAACCCCTTCATCGTCTTCCGCTGGCACCAGGGGCTCGACCCGGCGCTCTGGCGCAAGGTGGTCGCGGCGATGCGCGACAACGCCACCATCGTCGTCTACGACGACGAGACGATGATCCCGGCCTTCCGGCGGTACGGGGTCGAGGAGATCGACGCCTGGGACTACGGCCTCTACGGCTGCAACGACCCCAACGTGCCGGCGAAGGAGGGCGGCCTCCGCCAGCTCTGGTTCAACCTCGCGAAGCCCTTCGAGCTGGCGATGAACGAGGGCGACTTCCCGATGGCGCCCCTCGGTGGCCGGGGGGCGGAGCGCCCCACCCAGTTCTCCCTCGAGGATCGGATGATCGGGCTCATGACGGGGCCGTACTACGGCACCCGCACGAAGCCCCTCGCCCAGATGCAGAGCCTGGACGATCTCCTCGAGGCGTTCCGCGCGCAGGTCCGGTTCCTGCTGCGCGACTACCGCGCCGCGATGGAGCGGGACTTCGCGCTCGAGCGGGAGGTCAACAAGGGCCGGATCCGGATCGAGGACTGCTTCCTCCAGGGCACGATCGAGAACGCGACCACCTGGAACGACGGCGGGACGAAGTACCACAAGCTCACCATCCAGGGCTCCGGCCTCGCCACGGTCATCGACTGCTTCGCCGCGGTCGAGCAGCTCGTGTTCCGGGACCGCCTCCTCACCCTCCCCGAGCTCAACGAGATCCTGAGGAAGGACTGGGCGGGGCACGAGGACCTGCGGGCGCGGCTGGTCCGGAAGTCCCCCAAGTTCGGGAACGACCTCGAGTGGGTGGACGCCCTGGGGCGCAAGGTGGCGGACGTGTTCTGTGACGAGGTGGCCGCGTGCAACGACCCGCGGCACCTGTACGCGTTCTTCCCCTGCATCTCCACCGACCGTGACTTCACCACCATGGGGCGGTGGGTGGGCGCGACCCCCGACGGCCGCCGCGCGGGGCAGCAGATCAGCGAGAACACCTCCCCGTCCGAGGGCGCGGACTCGAACGGGCTGACCGCGCTCCTCAACTCGGTCGCGCGCCTCCCGATGGACCGCTTCACGGGGGGGCCGCTGAACGTCAAGCTCCACCCGTCGGCCGTGGCCGGGCCCCGCGGGCTCGAGATCATGGCGGCGGCGCTCCAGACCTACTTCGAGGCTGGCGCGATGAACGTGATGGTGAACGTGGTGAGCAAGGAGGAGCTCCTGGACGCGCAGGCGCATCCGGAGAAGTACCGGAGCCTCTGCGTGCGGGTGACCGGCTACAGCGCCTACTTCACGCAGATGGGGAAGCGGGCGCAGGACGAGCTCATCCGCCGGACGGAGAAGCTGACGTGAACGTGACGTGAATGCTGGGAAGTGGTGAGCCGTCGCAATCGGTAGTGCGCTCGAGGACCGAGAGGTGGAACCATGAGAAAGCTGATCCAGGCGGTGCTGGCCGCGGCGCTGATGGCCGGGAGCTTCTCCGCGCAGGCCGCCGACGAGAGCAAGGCGAACAAGCGCCTGGTCGTCGGATTCCCGCAGATCGACGAGAACCAGCCCTGGCGCACCGCCGAGTCCAACTCCTTCAAGGACGAGGCCGCGAAGTACGACATCGAGCTCAAGTACGTGAACGCGCAGGACAGCCAGGCGAACCAGATCGCCGCCATCCGCTCGTTCATCGCGCAGAAGGTGGACGCCATCGTCCTGCCGCCCAAGGTCGAGACGGGCTGGGAGCCCGTGCTCCGCGAGGCGAAGCGGGCCAAGATCCCCGTGTTCCTGGTGGACCGCGGCCTGAAGACCAGCGACCCGTCGCTCTACGTGACCCTCCTCGCCTCCGACTTCGTGTTCGAGGGCGAGCAGGCCGCGAAGTGGCTCGCCAAGGAGACGAACGGCAAGGCCAACATCGTCGAGCTCCAGGGCACGACGGGCGCCGCGCCGGCCATCGACCGGAAGAAGGGGTTCGAGAACGTCCTCAAGGGCTTCCCGGGGATGAAGATCGTCAAGTCCCAGGACGGCAACTTCACGCCCGAGGGCGGCAAGCAGCTCATGGAGGCGTTCCTCAAGGCCGAGGGCAAGAACATCGACGCCGTCTACGCGCACAACGACGGCATGGCGCTCGGCGCCATCCAGGCGATCGAGGAGGCCGGACTGAAGCCCGGCAAGGACATCCTGATCGTCTCGATCGACGGCATCAAGGACGCGTTCCAGGCGATGGTGGACGGCAAGCTGAACGCCACCGTCGAGTGCACGCCGCTCCTCGGCGGCCCGACGTACCAGGCCATCCGCGACTACTTCGCCGGGAAGCAGCTCCCCAAGTGGATCAAGTCGAACGACCAGACCTTCACGATGGAGAACGCCAAGGAAGTCATCGGCACCCGCAAGTACTAGCGCGCCTTGGGACCCCGCCCGCCCCGGCGCGCGGCGCGCCGGGCGGCGGGCCCCGGAGCCTCCATGCCGGACGATCGCCTCCTCGAGATCAAGCAGCTGCGGAAGCAGTTCCCCGGCGTGAAGGCGCTCACCGGGGTGGACTTCACCCTGCGCAAGGGCGAGATCCACGCGCTCATGGGCGAGAACGGCGCCGGGAAGTCCACGCTCATCAAGGTCCTGACCGGCGTCTACCCGCGCGACGGGGGCACCATCCTCTACGAGGGCCAGCCGTTCGAGGTCCGCTCTCCCCACGAGGCGCAGGAGCGCGGGATCAGCACCGTGTACCAGGAGATCAACCTCGTCCCGAACCTCTCGGTGGCCGAGAACCTCCTGCTCGGGCGGCAGCCCACGCGCGGTGGGCTCATCGACGGCGGCGCGATGGAGCGTCGCGCCGAGGCGATCATGGCCCGGCTCAACCTCGCGCTGGACGTGGGCCGGCTCCTCGGCGACTACTCCATCGCCATCCAGCAGATGGTGGCCATCGGCCGCGCGCTCGAGTTCGAGTCGAAGGTCCTCATCCTCGACGAGCCGACCTCCAGCCTCGACGTGGACGAGGTCCAGCAGCTCTTCGCGGTCATGCGCACGCTCCGCGACGAGGGGCACGGCATCGTCTTCGTCACGCACTTCCTCGAGCAGGTGTACGCCGTCTCCGACCGGATCACCGTGCTCCGGAACGGCGAGCTGGTGGGCGAGTACGAGACCGCCCGCCTGCCCCGGGTCGAGCTCGTGTCCAAGCTCCTCGGCAAGGCGCTCCAGGAGATGGAGACCGTGCGCAGGGAGAAGGAGGAGACCGCGCCGGTCCGATCCGGCGCGCCGGCGCTCCGGGCGCGCAAGCTCGGGAAGGACACGGTGCTCGCGCCGTTCGATCTCGACATCCACCCGGGCGAGGTCGTGGGCCTCGCGGGGCTCCTCGGCTCCGGCCGCACCGAGATGGCGAGCCTGCTCTTCGGGATCGAGAAGGCGGACGGCGGCGAGCTGTCGGTCGGCGGCCGCCCGGTGCGCTTCGCGGGTCCCCTGGACGCCCTCCAGGCCGGCATCGGGCTCATCCCGGAGGACCGGAAGGGCGAGGGGATCATCGAGGACCTCTCGGTCCGCGAGAACATCGTGCTCGCGCTCCAGGTGAAGCGGGGCTGGTGGAAGACCCTCTCGCGCGCGCAGCAGGACGAGCTCGCGGAGCGGTACATCCGGCTCCTCGGGATCAAGACCCCCTCGGCCGACCAGGCCATCAAGAACCTCTCCGGCGGGAACCAGCAGAAGGCGGTGGTCGCGCGCTGGCTGGCGGCGCAGCCGAACCTCCTCATCCTCGACGAGCCCACCCGCGGCATCGACGTCGGCGCCAAGGCGGAGATCCAGAAGCTCGTCCTCGCCCTGGCGGAGCAAGGCATGGGGGTCCTCTTCATCTCGTCCGAGCTCGACGAGGTGCTCCGCTGCGCCGACCGGATCGTGGTGCTGCGCGATCGCGCCAAGGTGGGCGAGCTCGGGGCCGACCGGATGGACGAGCAGACCGTGATGCGCACCATCGCCCAGACCGGCCCCGCCGGGGGAGCCTTGACGTGAGCGCGCCCGCGAGGAGGTGGACGCCGTCGCCGGTCGTCTGGCCGGTGGTCGCGCTCGCCGCGCTCCTGCTCTACAACCTCTTCTTCACCCACAACTTCTTCGACGTCGACCTCCGCGACGGGCGCCTCTACGGCAGCCTGGTCGACGTGGTGAAGAACTCCGTCCCGGTGATGATCGTGGCGATCGGGATGACGTTCGTGATCGCGACGGGCGGCATCGACATCTCGGTCGGCGCCGTGGCGGCGATCGCGGGGGCGGTCGCGGGCGTGCTGATCGTCACCCACCAGGCGCCCCTCTGGCTCGTGCTGGCGCTCCCGCTCGCCGCGGCGCTGGTGTGCGGCGCCTTCAACGCGGTCCTCGTCACCGGCCTCGCGATCCAGCCGATCATCGCCACGCTCATCCTGATGGTCGCCGGGCGCGGGGTGGCGCGGCTCGTCGTCGGCGGCTCGGCGCTCCGGTTCCCGGGGAAGATGCCGTCCTTCGCGTACCTCGGGTCCGGCTACTTCCTCGGGCTGCCGGTGCGGGTCTACGTCGCCGCCGGGCTGCTCCTCCTCGTCGTCCTGGCGCTGCGGCTCACCCCGCTCCGGCTCTATGTCCAGGCGATCGGCGGGAACGCGAAGGCCAGCCGGTACGCGGGCGTCGGCGTCCGGGCGGTGAAGGCCGTGGTCTACGTCTTCTCCGGGCTGTGCGCCGGGATCGCGGGCGTCATCCTCACCGCGAACATCCAGGGCGCGGACGCCGGGACCGTCGGCATCAACATCGAGCTCGACGCCATCCTGGCGGTGGTCATCGGCGGCACGAGCATGACCGGCGGCCGGTTCCGGCTGGGCGGCTCGGTGCTCGGGGCGATCCTGATCCAGACGATGACCACCACCATCCTGACCAAGGGGGTCCCGGTCCAGTACACGCAGCTCGTCAAGGCGCTCGTGGTCGTCGCGGTGATCTTGCTCCAGTCGCCGGAGTTCCGGCGGCAGCTGGGCGGGCTCGCGCCGGGGAGGGCGGCGCCGTGAGGGTGCCCCTGAACCGCAAGTACCTGCCGCTCGTCGCGACGTCGGTCGTCTTCCTCGTCGTCTTCGTCGCCGCCGGGCTGATGTACGACGGGTTCGTCACCGTCAACAACTTCGCGAACCTCCTCACCCGCGGCTCCTTCGTCGGGCTCTGCGCGGTCGGGATGACGTTCGTCATCATCGCGGGTGGCATCGATCTGTCGGTCGGATCCATGGTCGCCTTCTCGTCCACCCTGCTCGCGTGGCTGACCGAGATCCAGGCGGTGCCCGCGCCCCTCGCGGTGCTGTTCGTGCTCGTCCTCGGGGCGCTGTTCGGGATGGCGCAAGGGGCGATGATCCACTTCTACAAGGCGCCCGCGTTCATCGTCACGCTGGCGGGCATGTTCCTGCTCCGCGGCCTCGCCTTCGTGGTCGCCCCGAACCAGGCGGCGCTCGGCGTCGAGAACCCGACCCTCGTGCAGCTCGCCGCGTTCGAGCTGCCGATCGGCTTCGAGGCCAACCTCCGCTTCGGCGCGCTCGCCTTCGTCGCGGCGGTGGTCGTCGCGGCGCTCGTCCTCGGCCGCACCCGCTTCGGCCGCAACGTGTACGCCGTGGGCGGGAGCGAGCAGTCCGTGCTCCTGATGGGCCTCCCGCTCGCCCGCACCAAGCTCGGCATCTACGCGATCAGCGGGTTCTGTGCCGCCCTGGCGGGCCTCACGCTGGTCATCGAGACGCAGTCCGGGAACCCGAGCGAGGCGGTCGGGTTCGAGCTCGAGGCGATCGCCGCCGTCGTGATCGGCGGCACGCTCCTCACCGGCGGCTACGGGTTCGTCGCGGGCACCCTCGTCGGCGTCCTCATCCGCCAGGTCATCTACACGATCATCGAGTACAACGGCCGGCTCACCGTGGACTGGGCGATGATCGTCATCGGCGCCCTCCTCCTCGCCTTCATCCTCCTCCAGCGGTTC
>JAEYOU010000254.1 GCA_023411405.1 Pseudomonadota bacterium
CCGCGCGCGTGTCGCCGCGGACACGCGCAGCCGTGTCCCGGGCGCGCCCTCGCTCCGCTGCCCCGCGGCCCCGAGGGGGCGCGGCACCATGCCGGGGCGGCGCCGTGGACGGGCGCAGGGCGCGGGCTTCGCCCTAGGATGCTCCCATGGCGCGCCGCCTCCTCTGCCTCCACGGCCACTTCTACCAGCCTCCGCGCGAGAACCCCTGGATCGACGCGATCGAGGTGCAGGACTCGGCCGAGCCGTTCCATGACTGGAACGAGCGGATCGCGGCGGAGTGTTATGGCCCGAACGGCGCCGCCCGGATCAAGGGGGAGGGCGATCGCATCCTCGACATCGTCAACAACTACCTCCACCTCTCGTTCAACTTCGGCCCGACGCTGCTCGCCTGGCTCGAGCGGGCGAGCCCGGAGACCTACGCGCGCATCGTCGAGGCCGACCAGCGGAGCGTGGAGGTGCGCGGGCACGGGAACGCGATCGCCCAGGGCTACGGCCACACGATCCTGCCGCTCTCGAACGCCCGCGACCGGCGCACGCAGGTGCGCTGGGGCATCGCCGACTTTCGCCGGCGGTTCCACCGGGCCCCGCAGGGCTTCTGGCTCCCGGAGACCGCCGCCGACACGCCCACGCTCGCGACGCTGGTGGCCGAGGGCATCCGCACCACGGTCCTCTCGCCGTACCAGGCGCTGCGGGTCCGGCCGCCGGGTGGCGCCTGGCTCGACGCGCGCGACCTGCGGTTCGATCCGACCCGGCCCTACCGCGTCCGGGTGGAGGGCGGCGAGCTCACCGTCTTCTTCTACGACGGGCACATCGCCCGCGACCTCGCGTTCGGCGGGGCGCTCGGCGCGCCGGAGCAGCTCATCGAGCGCCTCCTCTCGGGCTTCGATCCGGACCGCGGGCACGACGAGATCCTCACCGTGGCGTTCGACGGCGAGACGCTCGGCCACCACAAGAAGGGCGGCGACGAGGTGCTCGCCGCGGCGCTCCGGAAGCTCGCGCAGCGGAGCGACGTGGAGCTCGTGAACCTGGGGCAGGCGCTCCAGCGCATCCCGGCGGAGTGGGAGGCGGAGATCGCCGAGGGCTCCTCCTGGAGCTGCGCCCACGGCCTCGAGCGCTGGCGCTCGGACTGCGGTTGCCACACCGGCGGCGGGGCGGGCTGGCGCCAGGGCTGGCGGGCGCCGCTGCGCGACGCGCTGGAGTGGCTCCGCGCGCGCACGGACGCGGTGTTCGAGCGCGAGGCCGCGGCGCTCCTCCTCGATCCGTGGCGGGCCCGTGACGAGTACGTCGAGCTGGTGCTCGATCCGGAGCGGCGGGACGCGCTGGAGTTCCTGCGGCGGCAGGCGGGGCGGACGCTGGCGGCGGACGACGAGGTGCGGGCGCTCCGGCTGCTCGAGCTCGAGCGCCACACGCTCCTCTCGTTCACGAGCTGCGGCTGGTTCTTCTCCGAGCTGTCCGGGATCGAGACGGCGCAGGTCCTCAAGTACGCCGCCCGCGCGATCCAGCTGGTGCAGGAGCTCGTCGGGCTCGATCTCGAGCCCGAGTTCGAGGCCCGGCTCGCCCGCGCGCCGTCGAACCTCCCCGAGCTCGGCGACGGCCGGCAGGTCTACCGCCGCCTGGTGAAGCCGAGCGTGACCACCCTCGAGGGCGTCGCCGCCCACATCGCCATCTCGAGCTCCGTGCGCGAGGTGCAGGACGCGGGCCGGATGTTCTGCCACGCGTTCCGGCTGGAGGCGCGGCGCACGGTGCAAGCGGGGCCCATCTCCACCACGCTCGGGCGGCTGCGGCTCGAGCACCTCCACACGCGCGAGAAGCTGGACGCGCTCTACTGCGTGCTCCACTTCGGCGAGGCCGACTTCCGCTGCGGCCTCACGCCGTACCGGGGCGAGGCCCACGAGGCCGACGTGGCGCGCGCCCTCCTCGAGCGCCCGCAGTCGGCGTCGCTCGCTCATCTCCTCCGCGAGGCGGATCGCCACTTCCCGGGGCGGGACTACGTCCTGCGCGATCTGTTCGTGGACGAGCGGCGCCGCGTGGCCGAGCTCCTCCTCGAGGGCACCATGCGGCGGTACGCCGATCGGTACCAGGAGATCTTCGAGGACAACCGGCGGCTCATGGAGTTCCTCCACGAGATCGACTCGCCGATCCCCGACCCGCTCCGGGTGGCGGCCGACTTCACCCTCACCCGGCGCCTGCTCGAGGTCACCCGCGCGGCCCGCCGCGGGGAGCTGGACCTCGCCGCGGCCGAGGCGGAGCTGGGCGCGACCGTCGAGCTCGCGACGCGGCTCGGCGCCCGGCTCCAGGCGGGTGCCCTGCGCCGTGAGGTGGGCGAGCTCGTCGCCCTGCAGGTCGCGGAGCTCGCGGCCGGCAAGCCGCCCGCGCGCCCCGCCGAGCTGCTCCTCAGGCTGCTCGGCCTCGCCCAGCGCCTCGGGCTCGAGCTCGACCTCTGGAACGCGCAGAATCGGCTCTGGACGTGGGCGGGGGCGGCGCGCGTCACGATCGATCGCGACCTCGCCGCGGCGCTCGCGCGGGGGGTCTGGTTCGACGAGGCGACCCTGCTGGCGCGCGCCGGTTACTAGGGCCCGCCGGGGCACCCGCGAGGCCGGCGCCCCGCGTCCCTCGATCACGGGTCGCCGAGGAGGCGCCGGCCGGAGGTGTGCGACGGACGCGGCGCGGGTGGACGCCGGCGCACCAGCCTGCACCCGGAGCGAACCGCGTCCCTGGGCTTGAACCCCCCGCGAACTCGGGGGATCATCGTCCCAGGCGCGATTCACTCCTGGATCGTGCGGTCCTCGGAGGCTTCATGAAGGCGGGCGTGGCCTTTGCCAACGACGCGAGCGGCTACGTGGCGGGACGCCGCGCGGCGGAGGAGGCGATCCGGAAGACCGGAGCGCTGAAGACGCCCGACGTCGTGCTGGCCTTCAGCGCCGGGTCGCTCGAGGCAAACGCTGCGTTCGCCGGCATCCGCTCCGCCGTGGGCGCCCGCGTCCCGATCCTCGGCGGCTCCGGCCTGGGCGTGATCACGAACGAGCAGGTGAGCGGCGACGGCGTGTCGGTCGCCGTGATGGACCTCGGGGCGCCGCTCGCCGGGGTCGCGTTCGCGGACGGGGTGCAGAAGGACGAGAGGAAGACGGGCAAGAAGCTCGGCAAGCAGCTCTCCGAGGGCGGCGCCGGGAACGCGCTGCTGCTCTTCTACGACTCGCTCCGCAAGCCCGCCGCGGGGACGACGCCGCCCGTGATGAACGCGTCGCGGCCGCTCCTCGCCGGCCTGGCGGAGGGGTTCCCGGGCGCACCGCCGGTCGTCGGCGCCGGCCTGCTCTGCGACGCCGGCCAGAAGCCGACCTGGCAGTTCTGCGGCGACGACGCCCGCCAGGAGCACGTCGCCGGCGCGCTGCTCGGGACGAAGGTGAAGACGATCGTGCAGGTCATGCACGGCTGCGTGCCCGTCGACAACGGCGTGCACGTGCTCACCAAGGTCAAGGACGGCATCGTCGGGCTCATCGACGGGAAGCCCGCCGCCGACCGGATCGACGAGCTCGTCGGCGCGCGAGACTGGCGCAGCCAGCGCCCGGTGCAGCGGTTCTCGCTCGGGCTCGCCCTCGGCGACCGGCTCACGACGCTGGGCGAGGACGGCTACGTGAACCGGCTGCTCGGCGGCGTGATGCCCGACGGGAAGTCGGTCGCGCTGTTCGAGCCGGATCTCGAGGACGGCGCGCAGGTCCTGCTCATGAAGCGCGACCCGGCCGCCGTGCTCGAGTCGGCGCGGAACGGGTGCGAGGCGGCCATCGAGCGCATGAAGCGGCAGCGGGCGCGCCCGCGCGCCGCCGTGTACCTCGATCACGGCGGGCGCACGGCCGCCACCGCCGGCACCTCGACCGAGGAGGCCGCCGAGGTCCAGGCGATCATGACGCGCGAGGGCATCCCGCTCGTCGGCTTCTACTCCGGCGTCGGCGTCGCCCCGGTCCGCGGCATGAACCGCGGGTTCGACTGGGCCGGCGTGCTGCTGCTCCTCGGCGAGGGCTGACGGGACCGCCGCCGAGCGGTGAGCGGCTACGCGCGCCGCTTCCTGAGCGCGCCGTACGCGACGAGCAGCAGCAGCGCGCCGACCACCGCCCCGATGAACCCGGCGGCCTCGCCGGCGCGGTAGAGCCCGAGCGCCTGTCCCGCGTACGTGGCCACGAAGGAGCCGGCGATGCCGAGCAGCGTCGTCATGAGGAACCCCATGTTCTCCTTGCCGGGGTGGAGGAGCTTCGCGACGAGGCCGGCCAGGAAACCGATGACGATGGTCCACACGATCGACATGAACGCCTCCTCGGGGCCGCCGCTGCGGCCCTGCGCTTCGGGTCGATCGATCTTCACAGACGGCGCCGGCCGCCGCAACCGCTGCGAAGCGAGCGCCGCGCGTCACGTCCCGCGCGCGGGACGCGCCGCTCGTCGCGGCGCTCGCGGCCTCCCCGCTCCCGTGGTACGAGCCCGGCATGGCATATCCGCCGGACCCCGCGCTCCGCGCCGCGATCCTCTCGCTGTTCGGTTCGGTCTGGCCCTGGCTCCCCCGCGGGATCGCGCTCGCGGCGCGCTGGGGCGCCGACTGGTACGAGGCCTCGACGCCGTTCGTGGAGCGCGAGGACGCCCGCGTCGTCGCGCACGCGGGCGTGGTGCCGGTGGTGCTCGCGGCCGGTGGCCGGGCGCTCGTCGTCGGCGGAGTTCACGCGGTGTGCACCGCGCCGGATCGGCG
>JAEYOU010000304.1 GCA_023411405.1 Pseudomonadota bacterium
CGCCGATCCCGAGGCGCGCCGCGAGCTCCTCGACGCGCGCCCGGCGCGCGGCGCGCGGGCGTCCGCCGAGCCCGAAGGCGACGTTCCGCGCGACCGAGAGGTGCGGGAAGAGCGCGCCCTCCTGGAAGACGAAGCCGACCCGGCGCGCCTGCGCGCGGACGTGGAGCCCGCGCGCGGCGTCGAACCACGTCTCGCCGTCGAAGGTGATCGACCCCGCGTCCGGGCGCTCGAGCCCGGCGAGCGCCCGGAGGACGGTCGTCTTCCCCGCGCCCGACGGGCCGAACAGGACCGTGACCCGGTCCTGCGCGAGCGGCCACTCCGCGCGCGCGGCGATCCGCGGCCCGCGCCGGAACCGCCGCACGATCTCGAAGGTCAGCGCCCGTTCCATCGGAGCACGCTGGGCCGCTGGACGGCGTACACGACCACCAGCACGCAGAAGGAGATGGCGAGCAGGAGCCCGGCGGTGCGGGCTGCCGCGGCGTACTCCAGCGCCTCGACCTGATCGAAGATGGCCACCGAGATGGTGCGGGTCCGCCCCGGGATGTTGCCCCCGACCATGAGCACCACGCCGAACTCGCCGAGCGTGTGCGCGAAGGAGAGCACCGCGCCGGCGAGCACGCCCGGCCAGGCGAGCGGGAGCATGACGCGCACGAACGCGCCGAGGCGGGAGGCGCCGAGGGTGTGCGCCGCCTCGACCAGCCGCCGGTCCACGCCCGCCAGCGCCGCCGTGAACGGCTGGACGGCGAAGGGGAGGCTGTACAGGACGGAGGCGGCGAGGAGGCCGCCGAACGAGAACGGGAAGGGGTGGCCGAAGACGGTCTCCCAGGCGCGGCCCGCCGGCGTGCGCGGGCCGAGCCCGGCGAGGAGGTAGAACCCGAGCACCGTCGGCGGGAGGACGAGCGGCAGCGCGACGATCGCCTCGACGAGGAACTTGAGCCGGAACCGGCTCGCCGCGAGCCACCACGCGAGCGGCAGGCCCAGCGCGAGGAGGACGAGCGTGGTGAGCCCGGCGAGCTGGAGCGAGAGGAGGAGGGCCTGGACGTCCATGCGCTAGGGCAGACCGTAGCCGTACCGCGCGAGGATGGCACGGCCCTTCTCGCTCCCGAGGAAGGCGAGGAAGGCGCGGGCGAGGGCCGGATCCCGCGCGGACGAGAGCACGACGCCGGACTGCTCGATGCGCGGATACAGGCCCGCGGGCACCGGCACCACCCGGCCGCCGGCGAGCTCCTCCTCGAGGGTGAGCGAGTACGGCAGGAACGCCGCGTCGGCCGCGCCCGTGGTCGCGAACTGCGCCGCCTGGCCCACGCTCGTGCCGAGCACGAGCCGGCCCTTCACCGCGTCGAGCACGCCCGCGCTCCGGAGCGCCGCCTCCGCCGCCCGGCCGAAGGGGGCCACCCTGGGGTTGGCGATGGCGATCCGCTTCACCTCAGGCGCGGCGAGCGCGGCGAGCCCCTTCCCCGCGACGTCCACCCGGGCGCCCCGCGGGAGCCACACGACCAGCGCACCGATCGCGTACACGCGCTCGTCCGCCGCGGCGGCGAGCCCCGCCGCGACCAGCTTCGCCGGGTACTCGCGATCCGCGGAGAGGAACACGTCGAACGGAGCGCCGTGCTGGAACTGCGCGTAGAACGCGCCCGACGCGCCGAACGAGAGCGCGACGCGGGCGCCGGGCCGCTCGGCCTCGAAGGCGCGCGCGAGCTCCTCGGCCGCGGACTTGAGGTTCGCGGCGACGGCGACCGCGAGCTTCGACTCCGCCGCGTGGGCGGGCGGAGCGACGAGGGCGACGAGGAGCGGGACCAGGGTTCGGCGCATGGCGCGGTGTCTCACGTCTCCTCCTGCTCGCCCAGGGACGCAAGCCGCGTTCACCCGCCGCAGGCCCACACAGGGCGCACCCACCGCAGGAGGCAGCCGGCGCGCCCCGGGACGCAGGCACGCCGGTCCGGGCCGCGTGGTACGCCTCCTGGAGCGCGGCCCGCGCGAGGGCGGAGCCTCGCGTCCTCCGCGCCCGGGTGTGCGTCGACGATCTCGACGAGCAGCTCCCCGAACCGGCGCAGGATGGGGAGCCGGTGCGCCGAGAGCGCGGCCGGGTCGAACGACACGCCGAGCGCCCGGAAGAAGTCCTCCGCCTCCTCGCAGCCATGCAGCTCGGGGATCATGCCACCTCCGCGCGCGCGTCCGGACCGGCGTCACCGGGCCGCGCGTCGTACCAGGCGCGCAGCGCGGCCTCGATCGGCCGGAACGCGTGCTCGCTCACGGGCGCGATCCCCGCCGCCGCGAGCTGACCGGAGGGGCAGCGGCCGATCCGCGCCACCAGCACAGCGGCGCACCCCTCGAGGGCGCGGAGGATCCGGAGCCAGGCGGCGAACCGCGCCGCCACGTCGGCGAGGTCCAGCCCGCCGCGCGCGCCCGGGCGCGCACGTCGGGGAGGGAGACGTGCACCTCGGTCATGCCATCCGGGACAGCAAGGCGCGGGCCAGCGGCCGAGGCGCCCGCTTCGGCCCGAACCCGAGGCTGGAAGCCCGCCGGGTTTTCTGCTACGTGCCGTCTCCCATGAGCCGCATCTACAAGTCGCTCCCGGCGAAGGGCACCGCCATCGGCATCGCGTTCAGCGGCGGGCTCGACACCCGCGCCGCGGTGGCCTGGATGGCCGAGCGGGGCATGTCGGTCCACTGCTACACCGCCGACCTCGCCCAGCCCGACGAGAAGAACCCGGCCGACATCCCGCCGATCGCCCTCCAGCACGGCGCCGTCTCGGCCAAGCTCGTGGACTGCCGCGACGCCCTCATCCGCGAGGGCATCGCCGCCATCCAGTGCAACGCGTTCCACCTCTCGACCGGCGGCAAGCGGTACTACAACACGACGCCGCTCGGCCGCGCCGTCACCACCACCGCCATCGTCCGCGCGATGCGCGAGGACGGGGTGCACGTCTTCGGCGACGGCTCGACGCACAAGGGGAACGACATCCAGCGGTTCTACCGGTACGGCATCCTCGTCGACCCGAGCCTCAAGATCTACAAGCCGTGGCTCGACCAGGCCTTCGTGACCGCGTTCGGCGGCCGCAAGGAGATGAGCGAGTACCTCGAGGCGCGCAAGCTGCCGTACAAGATGGGCAAGGAGAAGGCCTACTCCACCGACTCGAACGCGCTCGGCGCGACGCACGAGGCCAAGGACCTCGAGCGGCTCGACGTGGGCATGCGGATCGTCGAGCCGATCATGGGCGTCGCCCACTGGAAGCCCGAGGTGAAGGTCGAGCCGGAGGAGATCACGATCGCCTTCGAGCAGGGCCAGCCGGTGGCGCTCGACGGCAAGCGGTTCCCGACGATCGTGGACCTGTTCCTCGAGGCGAACCGCATCGGCGGGCGCCACGGCCTCGGCATGAGCGATCAGATCGAGAACCGCGTGATCGACGCGAAGAGCCGCGGCATCTACGAGGCGCCGGGCATGGCGCTGCTCCACGTCGCCTACGAGCGGCTCCTCTCGGCGATCCACAACGAGAACACGCTCGATCTCTACTTCACCCTCGGCCGCCGCCTCGGCCGCCTCCTCTACGAGGGCAAGTGGTACGACGCGGAGGCGCTCATGCTCCGCGACGCGCTCACCCGCTGGGTCGCGCCGGCGGTGACCGGGACCGTGACCCTGGAGCTGCGCCGCGGCGACGACTGGACCCTCCTCGCGACGAAGGCCCAGTACATGAGCTACGCGCCCGAGAAGCTCTCCATGGAGCGCGTGGCCGAGCCCGCCTTCACCCCCGAGGATCGGATCGGCGCCCTCGAGATGCAGAACCTCTCGGTGAGCGACAACCGCGACCTGCTCGTCCACCACCTCGACGCGCTGCGCGCCCTCGGCGCGGCGCAGGGTGGGCCGAAGATCGCGGCGCTGCTCGGGAAGAAGGACGAGGAGTAGCACCCCGGCGCCCGCTCGCGCCCGCACGAGTCCCCGAAGACCCTCCGCCCGTCCCGGATCGTCCGCGGCGGGCGGACGCGGTTCCGCCGCCCGTATCGTTTCAGATCGCCCGAGGCGCGGCCCGGCATTCCGGACTAGAATCCCCCGCCATGTCCGCTCCGTACCTCGATCCGTCTCGCTCCGTCGCCGACCGCGCCCGGGATCTGCTCGCCCGGATGACGCTCGACGAGAAGCTCGCCCAGCTCCACTCCTTCTGGCTGATCCTCGCGGAGGACGGCCGGCACCGCGTCCGTGACGACGCGTTCGCGGGCGCGAGCGACCAGGACAAGCTCACGAAGATGCTGTCGCACGGCCTGGGGCAGATCGCGCGCCCGCTGGGGAGCCACGCCGTCGAACCGAGGCAGGGCGTGCGGGCCCTCAACCGGCTGCAGAAGTTCCTGGTCGAGGAGACGCGCCTCAAGATCCCGGCCCTCTCGCACGAGGAGGTGCTGGTCGGCCTCATGGTGCAGGGCGCGACGCTCTTCCCGTCGTCGCTCGCCTACGGCGCGACGTGGAACCCCGAGCTCGTGGAGCGCGCGGCCCGCGCCATCGGCCGGGAGGCCCGGAGCGTCGGCTGCCACCAGGGGCTCGCGCCGGTGCTCGACGTCTCGCGGGACGTCCGCTGGGGCCGCACCGAGGAGACGTTCGGCGAGGACCCCTACCTCGTGGGTGTCCTGGGCACGAGCTACGTGAAGGGGCTCCAGGGCGAGCAGCGCGACCTGCTCGCGACGCTCAAGCACTACGCCGGCCACTCGTTCAGCGAGGGGGGGCGCAACCACGCCCCCGTCCACCTCGGCTGGCGCGAGCTCAACGACGTCTTCCTGCTCCCCTTCGAGATGGCGGTGAAGGAGGGGAAGGCGGGCTCGGTGATGCCGGCGTACCACGACGTCGACGGCGAGCCGGTCCACGCCTCGCGCCAGCTCCTCACCGAGGTGCTCCGGGAGCGCTGGGGCTTCGACGGCCTCGTCGTCGCCGACTACATCGGCGTGAGCCTCCTCTACCAGCACCACGGGGTCGCCGCGGACAGGACCGAGGCGGCGGCGCTCGCCCTGCGCGCGGGCCTCGACGTCGAGACGCCGGGGGACGACTGCTTCCCCTCGCTCCGGGCCGCGCTCGACCGCGGGCTCGTCACCATGGACGAGCTCGACGCGACCGTGCTCCGCGTGCTCACGGAGAAGCTGCGCCTCGGCGTGTTCGAGCGCCCCTTCACCGACGAGGGGGCGATCGAGCTCCAGGCCCCGGCGACGGTCGCGCTCGCGAAGGAGGTGGCGCGGCAGTCGATCGTCGTGCTCGAGAACCGGGACGCGCTCCCGCTCGATCCCGCCCGCAAGCGGAAGGTGGCGGTGATCGGGCCCACCGCGGACGACCCGCTCGCGATGCTGTGCGGCTACAGCTTCCCCGTCCACCTCATCATCTCCGGGAAGGACGCCGCCGCCGCGGGCGTCGTGACCCCGCGCGCGGCGCTCGAGCGGGCGCTCGGGAAGGACCGGGTCGCCTACGCGAAGGGCTGCCACATCCTCGAGAAGCGCGAGGCCGGCGCGCCGGTGTTCCCCGGCGACGTGGACCTCGGCGCGAAGCTGGAGCGCACCTCGCCCGTCTCGACGTCGCGCGCGCTCATCCCCGAGGCGGTCGCCTGCGCGAAGGGCGCGGACGTGGCGGTCGTCTGCGTCGGCGACCTCGCCGGGCTCTTCCAGACCGGAACGATCGGCGAGGGCTCGGACGCGGACAGCCTCGAGCTTCCGGGCGTGCAGCGGGAGCTCCTCGAGGCCGTCGTCGCCACGGGGACGCCGGTCGTGGTCGTGATGACGGGCGGGCGCCCCTACGGGCTCGGGGGGCTCGAGGGCAAGGTCGCCGCCTTCCTCTGGGCGTTCCAGGGCGGGCAGGAGGGCGGCACCGCGATCGCCGAGGTGCTGACCGGCGCCGCCGAGCCCTCGGGCCGGCTCACCGTCTCGTTCCCGAAGAACGTCGGGGCCGCGCCCTACACGTACGATCACAAGCTCAAGAGCGCCGGGACGCCGATCGCCTTCCACTTCGGCAGCCGCTACCCGTTCGGCCACGGCCTGTCGTACACGCGGTTCGAGTTCCGCGACCTGTCGGTCGCGCCCGGCCCGCTCGACACCGAGACCGGCGAGCTCCGCGTCCGCTTCACCGTCGCGAACGTGGGCGGGCGCGCCGGCATGGCGGTCCCGCAGCTCTACGTCCGCGACCTGCTCGCCTCGATGGTCCGGCCGGTCCGGCAGCTCAAGGCGTTCGGCCGGGTGCCGCTCGCCGCGGGGCAGTCCGCCCAGGTCGAGATGACGGTCCCCGTGGACATGCTCCACTTCACCGGGAGCGACGGCGCCCGGCGCGTCGAGCCCGGGGAGTTCGAGGTGCAGGTCGGGGCCTCGAGCGCCGACCTTCCGCTCCGCGCGACGGTGCGGGTGGGCGGCGAGGTCCGGCGGCTCGGGCGCGCCTGGCGCATGACCAGCCGGTGCACGGTCCTGTGAGCGCGGCTACACTGGGACCCAGGAGGCAACGGATGTCCTTCAAGGCCGCGCTGACCTCGTCCCTGGTCGCCCTCGCGCTCCCCGCCCTCGCGCTCGCGGAGCAGACGACGCGGAGCGTGCCGGTCCCGGAGCACGGGGAGTTCGCGATCGCGCTGCCGTCCGCCTGGCGCTACTCGACGGAGTCGACGCCGCAGGGCGGCGCCGAGACCCTCCGCCTCGACCCCGCCAAGGGGAACCGGTTCGTGCTGCTCGCCACGCCCGCGTGGGTCCCGGTGGAGAAGCGCGACGGCAAGGAGGCGGCGACGTGGATGCGCGTCCGCCTCCACGGCCAGACCGTGGAGCAGGACATCCCGGTCGAGGAGTACAGCGGCGCGCGCAACAAGGTCTTCTGGTTCCAGGCGACGAACCGCTCGCCGGGCGCGGGGGAGCATCCGATGATGGTCCAGGGCGTCGCCATCGTGGGCGAGCTCATGGTCGGGTTCACGCTCCTCTACTACCCGGGCGACCTGCCGGAGCGCGAGGTCGTGCTCAAGGCGCTGGGCGACGCGCAGCACGTGCCGCGGGCGGGCACCAAGACGCTCTGAGCGCCGCCGGCCCGCGGCCCGGCGTGCGTCCCCGCGAACGCCGATCGACCACGCGCCCCGCCGCTGCGCTACAGTCCGGCTCCACATGGAGCCGGTCGTCCAGGTGCGAGGGCTGGAGAAGCGGTACGGCCGCGTGGCCGCGCTCGCGGGCGTGGACCTCGACATCCGCCCCGGCGAGATCTTCGGCCTGCTCGGCCCGAACGGCGCCGGCAAGACCACCCTCATCTCGATCGTCGCCGGGCTCGTGCGCGCGACGGCCGGCGAGGCGCGCGTGCTCGGGCGTGACGTGGTGCGCGACTACGCGTTCACCCGCCGCGTGCTCGGGCTCGTCCCGCAGGAGATCAACTACGACCCGTTCTTCACGATCGAGGAGTCGCTGCGCTTCCAGGCGGGGTACTTCGGCGTGCGCCTCGCGGAGGAGCGGCTCGTCGAGCTCCTGGCGGCGCTGGACCTCCTCGACAAGCGCTCAGCCAACACGCGCGGCCTCTCCGGGGGCATGAAGCGCCGGCTCCTCATCGCCAAGGCGCTTGTGCACGAGCCGCGCGTGCTGTTCCTCGACGAGCCGACGGCGGGCGTGGACGTGGAGCTGCGCCGGGGGCTCTGGCGCTACGTCCGCAGGCTCCGCGACCGCGGCACGACCGTGGTCCTCACGACGCACTACCTCGAGGAGGCCGAGGAGCTCGCCGACCGCATCGGGGTCATCGACCGCGGCCGCCTCGTGCTGGTCGAGGACACGCGCGCGCTGCTCCGGCGGCACGGCGCGAAGACGCTGCGCCTCGCCCTGGATCGGCCGCTCGCGGCGGTGCCGCCGGCGCTCGCCGCGCTCGGGGCGCGGCTCGAGGCCGGGGGC
>JAEYOU010000343.1 GCA_023411405.1 Pseudomonadota bacterium
GGACCGGGTAGCTCGGCGCGGCGACGGCCGCGAGGAGCGACGTCGCCATGAGCGCCAGCCCGAGCGTCCGGAGGGTCCGCGCGCGGCGACCGGTCGCGAGCGCGAGGAGCGGCGGCTCGAGGACGAACCCGAGGACCTGGAACGCGAAGAGCGTCCAGCCGGCGGCGCCCGACGGCGAGAGCGCGAACGTGCGGGCGAGCTCGGGCGCGCCGGCGGGGACGACGCCGGTCGCGAGCTCGTCGGTGAAGGCGACCGCGACGAGCGCGAGCGTGAGCCTGCGCGGGAGCCTGCGGTGGACGGATCAGGGGGGAGAGGGTCCGTGGAGCATGGCCCGAGCATGCCCGCGTGGACGGCGCCGGTCATGTCCTCTTAGGGGCCGCGGCTGGATCCAGGGCAGGAGCCCGGATCGGGCGGCGGGTCGGCGCCGCGCGACCCAGCTCGGCGTGCGCCCGCCCGGTCCCCCGGCGGCGGGGGCGCGCGATGCGCATGTTGCGGCGGAGGTCTCATGTCCCTTCGACGCAACCTTCCGCTGTACGCGCTCGCCGCCGGCGGCGCCGCCTGGCTGCTCGCCCGAAAGCTCCGGAGCCCGCAGCGGCTCGCCGGAGGGGTCGCGCTCGTGACCGGCGGCTCGCGCGGGCTGGGCCTGCTCCTCGGCCGGGAGCTCGGGCGGCGCGGCATGCGGGTGGTGCTGTGCGCGCGGGACGAGGAGGTGCTCGAGCGCGCGCGGCAGCAGCTCGCCGCGGAGGGGATCGACGCGACCGTCCTCCCGTGCGACGTCACCGACCGCGAGGGGATGCGGACCCTCGTCGCCGACGTCGAGGAGAACCTCGGCCCGGTGGATCTCCTCGTGAACAACGCGGGGATCATGATGGTCGGGCCCGCCGAGACCATGGGGCTCGAGGACTACCAGCGCGCGATGGACACCATGTTCTGGGGCGCGCTCCACGCCACCGACGCGGTCCTCCCCGGGATGCGCGCGCGCCGCCGCGGCGTCGTCGTGAACATCACCTCGATCGGCTCGTCCGTCGCGATGCCCCACCTCGCGCCCTACACCGCCGCGAAGTTCGCGATGCGCGGCTGGTCCGAGGCGCTCGGCGCGGAGGCGGCGAAGTACGGCGTCCACGTCGTGACGGTCGTCCCGGGGCTCATGCGGACGGGGTCGTTCAAGCACGCGCTCGTCAAGGGCAAGCGGTACGCGGAGGCGAGCCTCTTCTCGCTCGCCGCCTCGCTGCCGCTCGTGACGGTGAGCGCCTCGAAGGCCGCGCGGCGGATCGTGCGCGCGGTGGAGAAGGGGGAGCGGTTCCTCGTGCTCGGCACGCCGGCGAAGCTCCTCCGCCTCGCGCACGCGCTCTTCCCGGGGCCGATCGTCGGCGTCCTGGCGCGCGCCAACCGGCTCCTCCCGAGCACGCCGCTCGACGAGAAGGGGGACGCCCGGATGCCGCTGCCGGCGGAGATGTTCCGGCGCGGCCTCGCGCGCTCGGTCCTCACCGCCCTCGGCGAGCGGGCCGCGCGCAGGTACAACGAGGAGCCGGTGCCGAGCTCGAACGGCTGAGGCACCCGGTACACCACCGCTCGTGCTTCGACAGGCTCAGCACGAGCGGAAGGATGGCCCGCTCACCCTGAGCCTGTCGAAGGGCGAGCGGGCCGGGATACGGTCACTGCCCGTCCAGGTTCGCCCGCCAGGTCACGCCGGCGGAGACGATCCAGACGTTCGTGTTGTAGCTCCCCTGGAGCGCCTCGTCTCCGCTCACCTCGAGCTCGTCGAGGTTCGCGTAGAACAGCGCCGCGTTGACCGCGAAGTTCCGGCGGAAGCCCCACGACGCGCCGAGCGCGCCCGCCCAGGCGTTCGAGTCGGGGAGCGTGGGCGAGGCGTGGGCGCGATCGATGCCGGAGATGTCGCGGAGGAGCCCGGCGCGGAGGGTGAGGTGCTCGCGCAGCGTGTACTCGGCGCCGACCCGGAACACGTAGCCGTCGCCGTAGTTGCGCGGGACCTCGATCCGCGCGCCCCGATCGCCCTCGAAGACGTCGGCCGTGTAGACGGAGTAGTCGTTCCAGGTGAAGCCGAACGTGAGGAGCCACGGCTCGCGGACGCGGTAGGCGAGGCCGACGTTGAGCACGCTCGGGAAGGTGAGCTCGTGCTCGACGCCCTGGTCTACGTTGGGCGTGGGGCTCCCGGGGAGCGTCCCGCCGGGCACGACGAACTTGCCGTCGCCCTCCAGGTTCATCTTCCCCTGGTACTTGTAGTCCGCGCCGATCGTGAGCGGGACGTTCGGCAGCGTGTACTCGGCGGAGAGATCGAACGAGAGCGCGCCGCCGCGGGTGGAGAGCTCGCCGTAGCCGTCCGGGAAGGGCTGGATGCCCTGCTTCAGGTACTCGGTGCCGTAGTAGTAGACGAGGCCGCCGCCGAGCCGGAGGTCCGGGACGAGCTCGTAGCCCGCGGTGAGGTACGCGGCGTAGATCTTGCGATCCACGGTGATGATCCGGCCGCGGCCCTCCCAGTCGTCCTTCCAGAAGACGTTGCCGCCGCCGGGGACGTTGAACCCGAGGCCGACGCCGAAGGGCCGCCCGGCGAGCCGGAGCCCGTAGGCGGCGAAGAGCGAGACCGGCGGGACCGGGCTGAACTTGGTCCGCTCGCTCTCGCCGGCGAGCGGTCCGCTCGACGGCCCCTGCCACTCGGTGCTGAGGAAGAGGCCCGAGACCCCGACGTTGACGTCGAGCCCTTCGACGCGCGAGAGCGCGGCGGGGTTCGCGTACGCGGCCGCGGCATCGACCTGGGCGGCCACGGCGGACCCGACCAGCGCCAGGTCGCGGGGGTTCACGTTGGGGACGTCGTAGCCGTTGGCGAGGGCGACGGCCGGGGCGAGGAACGCGGCGAGGATGAGCTTCTTCACGGCGTCACCTCCTCCTGGAGCGCCGGGGGTGTGAACACCTCGAACGTCTGGATGCTCGCGAGCTCCTCGTGCGGGAAGACGAGATCCACGCCGGCGAAGGCGGCCGTCATGCCGGGCGTCGGGAGCGGCTGGTCGAGCGGGGGCGCGGGGATCGGCGGGAGCCAGCACTCACCCTCGGGCGGGGTCACCCCCAGCGCCGCCTGGCAGACGGCCCCGATGTCGACGCGCCCCCAGTCCATCCCCACCGCGAACGTGCCGCGCAGGGTCTCGAGCCGCGCCAGCTGCGCGTCGAAGTCCTCCTCGGAGACGCCGGCGGGACGCGGCGGCCGGTTCTCCGGCTGGGAGAGGTCGCGGTTCGGAGCCACGAGCGCGATCGGCCGGTCGGCCTGGAGCGGCACGGCCTCCCCGTCCACGATCGCCTTCACGCCGCTTGCGCCGCCGCGGACCGCGACGACGTATCGACCCGGGGCGAACGTTCCTCCGACGGGGTTGAGGATGAGCGCGCCTCCGGCGTACACGGCGGGGGTCGCGGGGGGGACGACGGTCGGGGGCTCGTTGAGCCGGACGATGGCGACCGTGCTGGCATCGACGGTCGAGAGGTCGAGCTCCGCGGGCGCTGCCGCGGGCGCGTACGATCCGTCGGGCTGGAAGACCTCGGTGCGGAGCGGGATCACCACGCCCTGGACCGGCGCCCACATCGAGGTGGGCGGGGGCCATCCGCCGAACCCGATGAGATCGAAGAGCGCATCCCGGGTCTCGCCGAGCGGAAGCCCGGGTGCGCCCTGGAGCGCGAGATCGTTCGGGATCGGGATGGTGGCGGCGCGCTCCCCTGGCTCGCCGGGGTCGAACGTGGCGAGCACGAGCACCGGAACCGGGTCGCGTTGGTCGACGTCCCTGCATCCGGCCGCGGCCAGGACTCCGGCCAGGGCGAGCAGGACGGAGCGGCGGACGAGCATCGGCGGCCTCCTCTGCTGAGATACTGTGGGTGAAGTACGACCCGGAAGGGAAGGAACCGCCTCGTTCTTGTGGTCGGCTGACCGTGAAGTCAAGGCTCGGGCGCGGCCCATCGTCTCCGCGACCCCACGGGACTGCTCAATCACGATGAGTGACACGCGCGGGTGCCGCCCGGCGGCGGCCCGGCTGGGGCGGGCCGTCCGCTTGCGAGGGCACGCCGCGCTGCGCAAGATCGGGCCTGGTTCCTCGAATGCCCCCCGGGTTCCCCACGACAGGCGATCTCAGCGCGGCCAGGCTGCCCCGGGTGGGCCGCGAGGCGGCGCGATGAACGTCGACCTCGCGGCGCTCGGCATCCACCGGATCCCCGTCCCCATCCCGTTCCCGCAGGCGGGGGGTCCGGTCAACGTCTACGTCGTCGACGCCGGCGACGGCCTCCTCCTCGTGGACACCGGGTACGGCTCCGACGAGGCGACCGCCGCGCTCGCGGCGGGGTTCGCCGCGGCGGGCAAGCGGCTCGAGGACGTGCGCCGGATCGTGGTCACCCACGGTCACGTCGACCACTTCGGCGGGGCGCGGTTCGTGCTGGAGCGCGCCGGCCGCGACGTGCCGGTCGAGGCGCACGCCGCGGACCTCCCGAAGATGGCCGAGGGCGGCCCGCGCTGGCGGGACCTCGCGCCGCTCTACGGCGCGCACCTCGTCCGGCTGGGCGTGCCGGCCGCGCTCCTCGCCGCGATCGCCGGGGAGGGGGAGAAGGGCTTCCGCGCGCGCCGCCTCTCAAACGTCCGGCCGCTCGAGCCCGGCACGCGGATCCGCACGCGCCACCTCGAGCTGGAGGTGCTCCACATGCCGGGCCACACCCCCGGCCTCGTCTGCCTCCTCGACCGCGCGCGCGGGATCCTCTTCTCGAACGACCACCTGCTGGAGCGGATCTCCCCCAACCCGCTCATGGAGCTCGGGCCCGACGGCGCGGACGGCTTCTTCCGGCCCCTGCTCGCGTACCTCGAGAGCGTGGCGCGCACCCGCGCCCTGGAGCTGTCGGCGGTCCTGCCCGGTCATGGGCCGCCCTTCGGCGGTCACCGCGCCGTCATCGACACGCTCCTCGGGTTCTACGGGCGCCGGCAGGCGCGGCTCCTCGAGCTCCTCGGGGACGGGCCCCGGACGCCCTTCGAGCTCGCGGGGCTCCTCTTCCGGTCGGCGCGCCCCGGCGACACCTTCCTCGTCCTCTCCGAGGTCATGGCCAACCTCGAGGTGCTGGAGGCGCGCGGGGCGATCGTGCGCGAGGAGCGGGACGGGCTGCGGAGGTACGGGCGGAGCTCGGCTACACTCCCCGCTCCGTGAGCGCCGGGGTCGGCCGCCGCCGGAATTCCCAAGCGCACGGGAGGTTACTCGAGACATGCGCACCCCTCGTCTGGCCGGCCTCGTCGCCCCGGCCGCCGCGCTCGCCCTGGCGGCCTGCCGCACGGTCCCCCCGCCGCCGCCCCCGGAGGCGGCGAAGACCGCCGACCGGGCCCTCGTGGAGCTCGCCCCGGAGGCGTTCCCGGCGTTCGCCGACGACCTGGAGTACGGGAGCCTCGACCTCGCGCTGGACCGCTCGCTCGGCGTGCTCGCGCGGCTCGCGGCGGCGGATCCGGGGCGGCGGCTCGCGTTCGGCAAGGAGCGGGTGCCGATCCAGAAGGTGCAGGCGACGCTCGTCCGGTTCCGCGACCTCGTCCTCGCCCGGCCCACCCCGGCGGCGCTGAACGAGGCGCTCCGGCGCGAGTTCCGGGTCTTCCGCTCGATCGGCGACGGCCGCGGCGACGTCCTCTTCACCGGGTACTACCTGCCGGAGCTCCGGGGCTCGCTGGTCCGCGAGGGGCCGTACCAGGTGCCGCTCCACCGCGCGCCCGACGACCTCGTCCACGTCCGCGCGAAGGACTTCCCGCAGCTCGCGGGCGACCTCGTGGGCAGGGTCGTCGGCGGCCGGCTCGTGCCCTACCCCACGCGCGCGGAGATCGCCGGCGGGGCGATCGCGGGCCTGGACGCGGAGCTCTGCTTCGTGGACTCGGCGGTCGACGCCTTCTTCCTCGAGATCCAGGGGAGCGGGATCGTGCGGCTCCCCGACGGCACGAGCCGGGTCGTGACCTACGCGGGCAAGAACGGCCAGCGGTACGAGGCCATCGGCGCCGAGCTGGTCCGGCGGGGCGCGCTCCCGCTGGAGCAGGTGTCGATGCAGGCGATCCGCGCCTGGCTCCGGGAGAACCCGCACGCGCAGCCGGACCTCCTCGCGCGCAACCCGTCCTACGTCTTCTTCCGCTTCGCCGACGCGGCGACGGGCGCGCTGGGCGTGCCCGTCACGCCCGACCGGACCGTCGCCGCCGACGCGCGCGTCTTCCCGAAGGGCGCGCTGGCGTTCGTCGAGACGGAGCGCCCGGTCGACGCGACCGGTACGGTCATGCGGCCGTTCTCGCGGTTCGTGCTCGATCAGGACGCCGGCGGGGCCATCCGGACCTCGGCGCGGATCGACGTCTTCTTCGGCAGCGGCGCGTACGCGGAGAACGCCGCGGGGCGGATGAAGCAGCCGGGGAAGCTGTACTACCTGCTCCTGAGGTGACTGCTCACCCCGCGACCGCCGGCTGGTCCAGCAGCGGCGCCCAGGCCCGCGCCGCCTCGGCGTTCACCGCGCCGATGGTGAGGTACTTCCGGCCGAGGAGCGAGAAGAGCGCGTTCTGCGCCTCCCGCCACCCGTCGCCGAAGTGGCTCCGCAGGTCGGCGACGAGCTTGCCCGCTCCGACGACGCGGAGCACGTCGCGCTCCGGGGCGGTGAGGAGCGGCTCGACCGCGGGCGGGGAGAGCGGCGCGACCGTGCCGTCCGCCGGGATCCGGTCGGGCGCGCGGCCGTAGGTGTCGAGGCCGGGGTACGCCGCCGCGAGCCGCTCGAAGAAGCGGGCGGCGAGGGTGACGCTCGCGTCGTCGAACGCGATGCCGCTCCGCCACGGCGCCTCGGTGCTCGACCAGGCGACGCGGCCCGAGAGCTGGAAGGGCCCCGGCACGCGCTCGTTCACGAGCTCGAGGAAGAGGCGCGAACCGGGCTCGAGCCGGAGGGGCGCCGAGACCTGGCAGCCCTTCGGGCCGTAGTCGCACGTCGGCCCCGCCCAGTAGCCCCCTTCGCGCAGCGCGACGCGCGCCTCGCAGCGCACGGGGGCGCGCGGAGACCGCCTGGGGTTCTCGATGAACTCGGGCATGGCCCGAATCTACCCGACGTCCGGCCGCGTCAGGAATGGGTCCACCCGACCCCGAGGACGAGCTTCGTAGGGTCGGGTGGAAGAGAACCGGCGATATCGCCCTACACCTGCGGTGCGGCGCTGGTGCCGCCGGTGCTCGCCTCGTGCGCCTCGTCGAGGCCGTCGGTGAGCGGCTCGGGCGGCTCGTTGGTGATGCCGAGGCGCTCCATGACGAAGATGACGAGGCTCAGCACCATCCCGACCAGCGTCGCCAGCACCATGCCCTTCAGCTGGGCCTTGCCGATGGGGATCACGACGTTGGGCGCAATGCCGACCACGAGGACGACGGCGGAGAGCATGAGGTTGCGGCTCTTGGAGTAGTCGACCCGCGCCTCGATCAGCATCCGGAGGCCGGAGGCGGCGATGACGCCGAAGAGCATCATCGAGATGCCGCCGATGACGGGCACGGGCAGCGTGGAGATCGCGCCGCGCACCTGCCCGAAGAAGGCGAGCGCGATCGAGATCACCGCCGCGCCGCCGATCACCCAGACCGAGTAGACCTTGGTGATCGCCATGACGCCCATGTTCTCGCCGTACGTCGTGGTCGGGCAGGAGCCGGTGAAGCCGGAGAGCGTCGTGGAGAGGCCGTCGCCGAGCAGCGAGTTGTGCAGGCCCGGGTTCTTGAGGAGGTTCCTCCCCACGATGTTGCTCGTGACGAAGAGGTGGCCGATGTGCTCGGAGATGACGACGAGCGCCGCGGGCAGGACGATCAGGATCGAGGCCCAGTCGAAGGCGGGCATGACGGGCTTGGGGAGGGTGAGGAAGCTCGCGGTCTGGACCGCCGTGAAGTCCACGGCGCCGAGGCTCACCGCGAGGACGTACCCGGCCAGCACGCCGATCAGCACGGGGATGGCGGAGAGGAAGCGCCGGAACACGATCGAGCCGACGATCACGACGCCCAACGTGAAGAGCGAGATGAGCGTCGCCTGCCCGCTCGGTTCCAGCGCGTTGGTGACCGGGTTCCTCGCGTAGAAGGACATCTCGGTCGCCACGTGCGCGAGCTCGAGGCCGATGAGCGCGACGATGGGTCCCATCGCCGCCGGAGGGAGCACGACCGCGATCCACCTCCGGCCGGCGAAGCGGATGATGAGCGAGACCAGGATGAAGGCCAGGCCGGCGACGACGAACCCGCCGGCTGCGCGCGCGAAGCTGACGTGCGGGTCCACCCCCTGGGCAGCGAGGAGGCTGAAGGTCGGCGAGAGGAAGGCGAACGAGGAACCCAGGAACGCCGGGGCCTTGCCGCGACAGACGAAGAGGTAGATGAGCGTCCCGATCCCGTTCATGAGGAGCACCAGGGCCGGATCGATCACCTGGGTGCCCGCGGCTCCGTTGAACAGGATCGGGACCAGGATCGACGCCCCGAACATCGCGAACAGGTGCTGCAGCGAGAGCGGGATGCCCTGCAGCAGCGGGACCTTCTCCTCCACGCCGATCACTCGTCTCGTCGTCGTCATGCCCGGCCCTCCTCTGGGCGCCCCGAGGCGCGTTCGCGTCACCGCGGCCCGCGGCCGTTCCGGGTGCACCCAGCGTGAAGCGGGCGCGGGGAGGGACGAGCGCGGGCAGCCGGGGGCGCATCATGCCCATCCGGGCTGACACCCGCCAGAGGCATGAGGACGGGCGGCGGCATGGCGCGGAGCGTCGCCTGGAACCCGGCGGAAGGCGGACCTTTCCCGGCCGCGCGGCAGGGGGGCTGGGCTCGGTCGAGCCTCCCGTGCTGTCGGTCGGCCGATGTACAAAGGTCCGGAACATGCGCCGGCCGCTCGTCGAGCTCCACCGCGGTGGGCTCCGCGTCGTCAACTCCGCCCTCCACATGGACGCCACCCGGCGCGTCCCGTGCGGGTTCGTCTCCCATGCGCACGGCGACCACATCGCGCGCCACGAACGGACCATCGCGACCGCGGCGACGCTCGCGCTCGTGCGCCACCGGCTGGGCACCCCGAAGCGCGCCCGCGCCGAGCAGCTCCCCGCCGCGCACCGGAGCCCGTTCGGCCTCGGCGAGCTCACGCTCGAGCTCTACCCCGCGGGGCACGTCCTCGGCTCCGCGCAGCTCCGGGTCACGCGGGACGGGATCACCCTGGGTTACACCGGCGATCTCTGCACCGAGCCGACGGAGGCGGCCGAGCCCGCGCAGGTGATGCCGTGCGACGTGCTCGTGCTCGAGTCCACCTTCGGCCTGCCGCGCTACGTCTTCCCGCCCAAGGCCGAGGTCCTCGCGGCGGTCCGGAGGTTCGTCGACGACGCGCTCACCGACGGCGCGACGCCGGTGCTCCTCGCGTACGCGCTCGGGAAGGCGCAGGAGATCCTGAAGCACCTCGGGGAGCGCGGGTACCGCTGCCTGGCGCACCCGACCGTCCACGGCGTGAACGAGGTCTACGAGGCGCTCGGGACGAGGCTCCCGAACGTCCGGGCGCTCGGGCCGGAGGGCGCGGGGGCGGGCGAGGTGGTCGTCTGCCCACCTCACCTCGCACGCAGCACCGCCATGCGCGGGGTGCGCAACCGGCGCACCGCGGTCCTCACCGGCTGGGCGCTCGACGGCGCCGCCGCCCACCGCGGGGTCGACGCCGCCTTCCCGCTCTCGGATCACGCGGACTTCCCCTCGCTCCTCGCCTACGCGAAGGCGACCGGCGCGGGGCGGATCTACACGGTGCATGGCCAGGCGGACGCCTTCGCGCGGGCGCTCCGGCGCGAGGGGCTGCGGGCCGAGCCCCTCCGCGAGCAGCTCCAGCTCGAGCTGCTGTAGCGTTTCAGCCGGGGCGATGCGGCGGAGCGGAGCGTTCCGCGCCGGCCGCGCCGGGGGTACAATCCCGGCCATGCACAACTTCGACCTCCACAACCCCACGCACCTCGTCTTCGGCAAGGGCACCATCGCCAAGCTCGCGAAGCTCGTCCCCGCGAACGCGCGCGTGCTCCTGACGAGCGGGGGCGGCTCGATCAAGAAGAACGGCGTCCGGGACCAGGTGCTGAAGGCGCTCGGGTCGCGCACCGTCCTCGAGTTCGAGGGCATCGAGCCCAACCCCGAGTACGACACGCTCATGAAGGCGGTCGAGGTCGTGCGGAGGGAGCAGATCGACTTCCTCCTCTCCGTCGGCGGCGGCTCCGTGCTCGACGGGACCAAGTTCATCGCCGCGGCGGCGCGCTGGCCCGCGGGCAAGGACCCGTGGGCGATGATCCGCGACCACGGCGCGACCGTGAAGGAGGCGGTGCCGCTCGGCGCGGTCCTGACGCTGCCGGCGACCGGCTCGGAGGCCAACCCGACCGCCGTCGTCTCGCGCCGCTCGATCGGCGAGAAGGACCACTTCGGCGCCCCCTGCTGCTACCCGGTCTTCTCCATCCTCGATCCGGTCACGACCTTCAGCCTGCCGAGGAACCAGATCGTGAACGGCGTCGTCGACACGTACGTGCACGTGATGGAGCAGTACGCGACGACGCTCAACGCCGTGCCGCTCCAGGACCGTCAGGCGGAGGGGATCCTGCTGACGCTCGTCGAGCACGCCGGGAAGATCCTCGCCGACCCGCCCGACTACGACGCCCGCGCCACGTACATGTGGTGCGCGACCCAGGCGCTCAACGGCACGATCGGCTCGGGCGTCGACCACGACTGGGCGACGCACATGATCGGCCACGAGCTCACCGCGCTCCACGGCCTCGACCACGGCGTGACGCTCGCGATCATCCTCCCCGCCGCGCTCCGCGAGCGGATCGAGGCGAAGCGCGCCAAGCTCGCCCACTACGGCAGGCGCGTGTTCGGCGTGGAGACCGCCGAGGCCGCGATCGACCGGACCGAGGCCTTCTTCCGCGACCTCGGGATGAAGACGCGCCTCTCCGAGCACGGCATCGACGGGGCGAAGCTCGCCGCCGAGGTGGAGCGCCGGCTCACCGCCAAGCACGCGAAGGGCGGTGAGCGCGGCGACGTCGACGGCAGGATGGCGGGGAGGATCGTGCTGGCGCGGGCGTAGGCCGCTCGCGACATCCCGTTCGGCGCTCACCCTTCGACAGGCTCAGGGTGAGCGGTGTTCGAAACGCAACAGGACGCCGCAGCACGGAACGCGGCGTACGGCAAACGCCGCGGTGATGCGCCGGAACGCTCGTGCTAAGAGTCCCCCGTGATCCAGCTCACGGTCTCGGCAGACGCGGCAGGGCAGCGGCTCGACAAGCTCGTCCGGAAGGCGCTCCGGGACGTTCCGCTCTCGCACGTGTACAAGATGTTCCGCACGAAGAAGGTGCGGGTGAACGGCGCGCGCGGGAAGGCCGAGCAGCTCGTGGCCGAGGGCGACGTCGTCGTGATCCGCGGGGACGAGGAGCGGCTCCTCGCGAAGCCCGCGCCCACCGGGCCGGGCGGCGGCCGCCTGGCGGTCACCTTCGGCGTGCTGCACGAGGACGCCGACGTGCTCGCCGTCGACAAGCCCGCCGGGCTCGCCGCGCACCCCGGGACCGGGATCGAGGGGGCGACGCTGGTGGAGATGGCGCGGGCGTATCTGAAGACGCCCGAGCTCCCGGCCACCGAGTTCCGCCCGTCGCCCGCGCACCGGCTCGACCGCGACACCTCGGGGGTCGTCCTCGTCGCCAAGCACCGGAAGGCGATGGTCCGGCTCACCGAGATCTTCACCGAGGGCGAAGGGGTGCAGAAGACGTACCTCGCGCTCGTGAAGGGGAAGATGCCGCGCGAGGCCGGGACGATCGACCTCCCGCTCGCCGAGCACGAGCAGACCGCGCGCTCGAAGGCCGCGCGGGGCGTGAACTTCCAGGAGGCCGTGACGCGGTGGAAGGTGCTCTCCGCCACGAAGGAGGTCTCGCTCCTCTCCGTCGCGATCGAGACCGGCCGGACCCACCAGATCCGCCGCCACCTCGAGGCCGTCGGCCACCCCGTCGCCGGCGACCGGCGGTACGGCGACTTCGCGTGGAACCGGCTCGCGAAGACGCGCTGGGGGCTCCGCCGCATGGGGCTCCATGCGTGGAGGCTCACCCTTCCCCACCCGGCGTCCGGCGCGCCACTGCGGCTCGAGGCGCCCCTGCCCGCGGAGCTCGACGAGGTGCTCTCGCGGGCGAACCTGCACCTGCCGCCCGGCGTCGGGGGCGCACCCCGACCGGCCGGCCCGCCGAGGGGTTGACCCGGAGCGTCTTCGCGCACGGCGAAAGGGGCCGAGCCCCACCGCCGGGTTTCGCATTTCCCTGCCCTCGTTTAGATTGGCGAGCCCATGGACCGCACCCAGTCCCACGCGCCCGCCGGCGGCGCTCCCGGGGACGACGTCCCGACGCGCATGGTGCTCACCGGCCTCCCCGGCCGCCGCTCGCTCCGCCGCAGGGCGCTCCGCTGGGGCCTGTTCGCGCTGATCGCGCTGGTCAACCTCGCGTTCGCCACGGCCGTGGTCGGGTACTTCTACTTCGCGCGCGGGCTCCCGGAGATCCCGACGCTGGACGAGTACCGGCCGCCCATCGTCACGGAGATGGTCTCCGCCGACGGGCAGCTCTCCGGCGAGTTCTTCCGGGAGCGGCGCAAGGTGGTCCCGTACGAGCGCATCCCGAAGCAGCTCGTCCAGGCGTTCGTCGCCTCCGAGGACCAGAACTTCTTCGCGCACGGCGGCATCGACCTGAAGGGGACCCTCCGCGCCGCGCTCAACACCTACGTCCTGCGCAAGAACGTCCAGGGCGGCTCGACCATCACGCAGCAGACCGCCAAGTCGATCTTGATCAGCGCCGAGGGGTTCGCGAAGGGGACGCAGCGGAGCCTCGCGCGGAAGCTCCGGGAGCTGATCCTCGCGCGCCGGCTCGAGCGGGCCTTCACGAAGGAGCAGATCCTCTGGCTGTACATGAACGGCGTCTACCTCGGGCACCACTCGTACGGCGTCCAGGCCGCCGCGGAGAACTACTACCGCAAGAACGTCGCCGACCTCTCGCTCGGGGAGGCGGCGCTCATCGCCGGCCTGCCGCAGGCCCCCTCGCGCTACTCGCCGTTCCGGCGGACCGAGAGCGGCGAGGCCGTCGAGGGCGCGGAGGGGCCGGCCAAGGCGCGCCGCCGCTACGTGCTCCGCCGCATGCGCGAGGAGGGGATGATCACGCGCGACGAGGAGCAGGCCGCGAACGCGGCCGAGATCCGGGTCTTCGGCGTGGACGACGTCTTCCGCGAGACCGCGCCCTTCTACGTCGAGCACGCGCGCCGGCACGTCGTGGAGCGGTACGGCAACGAGCGGCTCCTCCAGGACGGCCTCCGCGTCGAGCTCGCCATGGACCTCGAGAAGCAGCGGGCGGCGCAGGCCGCCATGCTGAAGGGGCTCCAGGAGGTCGATCACCGGCAGGGCTACTGGGGGCCGGTGGCGCACGTCGAGGGCGAGGAGGCCGCGACGCTCCAGGCGCAGCTCGCCCGGGCCTGGCCCAAGGGCGAGCTCGCGACCGGCCAGTACTGCGTCGGCGTGGTCACCCGCGTCGACGACAAGGCCGCGGTCGCCGAGGTCCAGGTGGGGGAGAACCAGGGCCTCCTCCCGGTCTCCGGCCTGCGCTGGGCGCGCAAGCCCAACCCCGAGGTCAACTACCAGGAGGCGCTCGTCTCGCGCGTCTCCTCCGCGGTCAAGGCCGGCGACGTGGTGGTGCTGCGCCGGGTGGAGCGGAAGGAGCTCGTGGCGCGCGAGCAGGGCCTCGCGATCGGCCGCTCGAAGGACGTGCCCGAGGGCCCGCTCCTCTTCACGCTCGAGCAGGAGCCGAAGCTCCAGGGCGCGCTCGTCTCGGTCGATCCGTGGACGTCGTACGTGGCGGCGATGGTCGGCGGCTACGACTTCGACGCGTCCGAGTTCAACCGCGCGTTCCAGTCGTGCCGGCAGCCCGGCTCGGCCTTCAAGCCGGTCGTGTACTCCGCCGCGGTGGACAAGCTCGACTTCACCCCCGCCACGATCCTCACCGACGCGCCGCTCGTCTATCGCAGCACCGAGGACTCCTGGAAGCCGCAGAACTACGGCCAGGACTTCAAGGGCGACGTCACCGTCCGGACCGCGCTGGTCCAGTCGATGAACATCCCCGCGGTGAAGACGTACGAGGCGCTCGCGAGCAAGCTCGGCTACCCCGTGCTCGCCGACTGGGCCAAGGAGCTCGGGCTCACGACCCCGGTGAAGCAGGAGCTCGGGAGCGCCCTGGGGTCCTCCTGCGTGCACCTCTGGGAGCTCACGAACGTGTACGCGATCTTCGCGCGCTACGGCGAGCGGCGGCCTTCCACCTTCGTGAAGCGCGTCCTCGATCGCGACGGCCGCGTCCTCGAGGACCACACCGACTACCGGGATCCGTGGGTGCCGCTCTCCGCGCGGCTCGCCGGCGGCGTCGCCGAGGCGGCGCGGCCGCGCCACCAGGTGATGGACGAGCGGAGCGCCTACATCCTCGTCCACCTCATGCAGGAGGTCGCGACCGTGGGCACGGGCGCCCGCGCCGCGCGCCTGGGGAAGCCGGCCGCCGGGAAGACCGGGACCACCAACGACTCGTTCGACACCTGGTTCCTCGGGTTCACCCACGACCTCGCCACCGGCGTCTGGCTCGGCTTCGACAAGAACGAGCAGCCGCTCGGGCGGTACGAGACCGGCGGCCACGCCTCGTTGCCGATCTGGCTCGACTACATGTCGGTGGCCCTGCAGGACCGGCCCCAGCCGGCGTTCGAGCCGCCCGCGGGCGTGGTGATGGTCCGGATCGATCCCGAGACCGGCAAGGCCGTTTCCGAGGACGAGCGCGGGGTGCTCGAGCCGTTCAAGCAGGGCACGGAGCCGAGCCTCACCGCGGCCGAGCAGAAGCAGGTCCAGGTGGAGGATCTGTTCCAGCAACCGTGAGGTAGGCGGGCGGATCCTTGATCTCGGGTTCGACCGGCGGGTACCATTTCACGAAGCGCCCGGAGTCCCGGCGCTTTTCGCCCGCCAGGTGCCCATGCCCAAGAAGATCGTCGCCAAGCTCGGAGTGAAGACGAGCCTCGTCGCCGCCGCGGGCGCGATCCTCGCGCTGTACATGGCCGTCGCCTGGCTGCTCCTCGGGAACCTCGTTCACGGGGGCGACGTCCTCGCGAAGCTCCTCGTCACGATGCTCGCTTGCGGGGCGACGCTGGTCCTGGCGGTCTACTGGCTGGTCTCGCGGTTCGTCTTCCACCCCATCGACGAGATGAGCGAGGTGGCCCGGCGGGTGTCGGACTGCGACCTCACCGCGCGCGCGGAGAAGCCGAGCGAGGACGAGCTCGGCACGCTCGCCAGCTCGCTCAACCGCATCGGCGAGAACCTCGCCGCCACGCTCTCCCGCGTGCAGAACGTGACCGGCGGGGTGGGCACCGTGATCGAGCGGATCTCGCGGACCGGCTCCTCGGTCTCGTCCGGGGTCGGGACGGTGTCGGCGCGCGTGCTGGACACCTCGGCGTCCATGGGCGACATGATCTCGAGCCTCAAGGGGATCGCCGACAACGTCGAGGTCCTCGCCCAGAGCGCGGAGGAGTCCTCCTCGTCGATCCTCCAGATGGCGGCCACCAACGACGAGGTGGCCGAGAACATCCAGGCGCTCGCGGCGAGCGTCGAGGAGACCACCGCGGCGATCGAGGAGATGACCTACTCGATCAAGGAGGTGGCGAAGAACATCGAGGAGCTCTCGGCCACGACCGAGGAGACGAGCTCGTCGATGAACGAGATGGACGTCTCCATCTCGCAGGTCGAGTCGAACGCGAACGAGACCGCGAAGCTCTCCGAGCAGGCCCAGCGCGACGCGGAGATGGGCGCCGAGGCGCTCTCCCGCACCCTCGCCGGCATCGACAAGATCAAGGAGTCGTCGCGCGAGGCCGCGAGCGTCATCGAGGCGCTCGGGAAGAAGATCGCCGCCATCGGCAACATCCTGAACGTCATCGACGACGTCGCCGAGCAGACGAACCTCCTGGCGCTCAACGCCGCCATCCTCGCCGCGCAGTCGGGCGAGCACGGCAAGGGGTTCGCCGTCGTCGCCGACGAGATCAAGGACCTCGCCGAGCGGACCGGCGCGTCGACGAAGGAGATCGCCGACCTCATCCGCGCCGTGCAGGAGTCGTCGAAGCAGGCGGTCAGCTCGATGGACCGCGGCGTCCGGAACGTCGAGGAGGGCGTGCGGCTCGGCCAGGAGGCGGAGACCGCGCTCAAGAAGATCCAGGAGTCCTCGCAGAAGTCGACGCACATGGTGAAGGCGATCGCCCGCGCCACGATCGAGCAGGCGCGCGGGTCGAAGCAGGTGACCGTGGCCATCAACCGGATCGCCGAGACCGTCCAGCAGATCGCCACCGCCACCGCCGAGCAGGCCCGCGGGTCCGAGCAGATCATGAAGAGCGCGGAGAAGATGAAGGCGATCACCAAGCACGTGGAGCGCTCCGCGCAGGAGCAGTCGCGCGGGTCGAAGCAGATCACCCGGGCGATCGAGTCGATCTCCGAGATGGTCCATCACCTGAACCGCGCGCAGAAGGAGCAGACCAAGGGCTCCGAGCAGGTGATGACGGCGGTGGTGCAGATCAAGCAGGTCGCCGAGGCACAGACGCACTCGGTCCGCGACCTCGAGGCGGCCATCGCCGAGCTCGCGAACCAGGCCGACACGCTGCGCGGCGAGGTGCGCCGGTTCAAGATCTGAGTGGAACCAGAGGCCGCTCGCCCTGAGTCGAAGGGCGAGCGTCGCGCCTCAGAACCGCGGCTCCGCCCCGATCCCGCCCGTCCGGCCGAGCACGTCCGCGAGCGCGAGCAGGTCGCGCCACTCCGCGGGCGCCAGCGGGACGACCGAGAGCCGCCCCTGCCGCAGGAGCACCGAGCCGTCGAAGGCCGGCTCGAGCTTGAGCTGCTCGAGCGGGACGGGGGCGGGCAGCGGCTCGAGCGCGCGGATGTCGACGCAGACCTGATCGCCGTCTCCGGTCAGGTCCGGGTAGGCCGTCCGGACGACCTCGGCGATGCCCACCGCCCGCTTCTCGCCCGAGTGGTACAGGATCGCCCGGTCCCCCTTCCGCATCGCGGCCAGGTTCCGCTGCGCCTGCGGGTTCGCGACGCCCGTCCAGGCCGTCCTCCGGTCGCGTACGAGGTCGTCCCAGGAGTAGGACGACGGTTCGGTCTTGAGCAGCCAGTAGGCCATCCAGCACGACCTTAGGGGCACCGCCCCTGGCCCGCAACTCGACGCCCCGGGGGGCAGCGGCTCCGGGGCCGTGTTATAGGTGCGCCGTGTTCGGGCTCTCCATGACGGAGCTGGTGATCATCGCCGTCCTGGCGCTGCTCCTGCTCGGCGCGGACAACCTCCCCCAGGCGGCCCGAACCGTCGGCAAGGGGCTGCGTGAGTTCCGGCGCGCCACCGAGGATCTCAAGGACCAGATCGAGACCGAGATCTACGTGGACGAGCAGAAGCGGCGGCAGGTCGCGCCGGTGCCCGCCGCCCCGCAGGCGCCCCTGCCGCCCCAGGCGGAGGCTGCGCCCGATC
>JAEYOU010000391.1 GCA_023411405.1 Pseudomonadota bacterium
GCGCTCCCCGCCACGCTCGCAGCCGCGCTGCCGGCGGCAGCGGGCGCCGCCGCCCCGTTCACCCTCCCCCAGCTCTTCCTGTCCTTCGTGAAGATCGGCTCCGTGCTCTACGGGAGCGGCTACGTCCTCCTCGCCTTCCTCCGCGCCGAGCTGGTCGTCCGGCTCGGCTGGCTCTCGGAGGCGCAGCTCCTCGACGCGGTGGCCGTCGGCCAGGTGACGCCGGGGCCGGTGTTCACCACCGCCACGTTCGTCGGGTACGTCCTCGGGGGCGGCGCCGGCGCGGCCGCCGCCACCCTGGGCATCTTCCTGCCGGCGTTCTTCTTCGTCGCCGTCTCCGGCCCGCTCGTCCCCCGGCTGCGCCGGTCGCCGCTCGCGGGGGCCTTCCTCGACGGCGTCAACGTGGCCTCGCTCGCGCTCATGGCCCTGGTCACCGTGCAGCTCGGGGCAGGCGCCCTGCGGGACCTCCCCGGCCTCGCCCTCTTCGCGGCGAGCGCGCTGCTCCTGTTCCGCGCGCGGGTGAGCTCGAGCTGGCTCGTGCTCGCGGGCGCGGCGATCGGCGCGGCGCTCGGCTGGCTCGGCGGGCCGTGACCGCGGGGTGTTCGTGGCAGGACGGGGCGTGACCGCCGGGCCGCTCCCGGGTCCGCGCGTTCGCGGGCCCGGGCTCGGGCTCGGTCACGGGGGGGGCGGATCCGCGAGGGTGCGATAGAGGCCCCGCTCGCGCACGTAGGCGAGCACCTTGCGGGGCACGAGCCCGGAGACGTCCTCGCCGCGCGCGAGCCGCTCGCGGATGGCGCTCGACGAGATCGCCGGGAGCATCGGCGCGCCCTCGACCGGCGGCCAGCCCTCGCGGCCGATCACGATCACGCCGGCGAGCTCCCGGACCCGGTCCCAGCGGTACCACTTGGGCGTGTCCGGGAGGATGTCCGCGCCGACGACCAGCGAGAACCGATGGCCCGGGTGCTTCGCGACGAGGTGCTCGAGCGTGCGCGCGGTCTTCCCCGCGAGCGGATCGCCCGCGAGCTCCGCCTCGGCGGCGCAGACGAACGCCCCGCGGACGGCGCGGACCGCGAGCTCGCACATCCGCACGCGGTCCTCGAACGGCGCGAGCGCCTTCCCGAACGGATGGACGAACGCGGGGAGGAGCCAGACCTCGTCCACCTCCTGCGTCGAGAGCGCCCACCACGCCGCCATCACGTGGGCCACGTGCGGCGGGTTGAAGGAGCCGCCCAGCACGGCGACGTGCGTGCCCCCCCCTGCGCCGCGCGCCGTCATTTCACGGACATCCTGGCGCCCGAGGCGAGCGAGCCGCGGAGCCGCCGGAGCTCCGCGCCCTCGGCCGAGAAGACCACCAGCTCGAGCTCGGCGCCCTCGAGCTCGAGGAAGGCGAACGTCGCCGGGGCCCCGGCCGGCGGGTCGCGCCGCAGGTGTCCCGGGGTGACGAACGCCCGCGGGCCGATCTGCACCAGCGCGGCCGCGTCGCTCTTGCCGTGGAAGAGCAGCGCGGCGTTGGCGATGTCGTCGCGGCCGAGATCGGCCTTGTCGTGGACGAGCAGGCAGAGGTGCGCGTCCAGCATGTCGACTGCCCGGGTGGGCGCCCCGAGCGCCGCCTCGGGACAGGCGCGGCTCGCCACCCGCGTGATCCGCCCCGCCAGCGGATCCGGCCCCGCGGACCGCCTCCGCCCGAGGGCCGCGTCCACGTCGGCCGCGCAGCCGCCGAGGAAGAAGACCCGCTCCGCCCCGACCCGCGCGAAGATGTCGAGCGCCAGGGCGAGCGCGTCGACGTTTCCGTGGCTGTCGCTGGCGAGGCCGATCCGGAGCACGGCGCGATCTTAACCCGGAGGGTGCCCTCAGGACTGCTCGTAGATGAGGAACGGCCGCCGGCGGCGCGCGAACGCCCGCTCCTCCGGCGCGAGCGGGCGCGAGAGCTCCGCCAGGGTGGCCCCCGCCTCGATGCCCCGCCGCTCCCGCTCGGAGCCGCAGAGGAGATCGAAGGCGAGCACGCCGTCCACGAACTCGTACCGCTCCGTCCGCCAGGCGAACCGCTCCGGCGCCTGGCGGCGCGCGTGCAGCACGCAGGCGAGGCCGGCGCGGAACGGCCGGAACCGCGCCGGGTCGGTGACGAACAGCTCGACCCCGTGACAGCGCGTCCCCGCGTGCTTGTCCCAGGTCGGGACGAAGCTCGCCGGCCGGAAGGCCACCCCCGGGAGCCGCTCGCGGGCGAGGTCCTCCGCGAGCCGCGCCCCGTCGAGCCAGGGCGCGCCCATGAGCTCGAACGGGCGCGTCGTCCCGCGGCCCTCGGAGAGGTTGGTCCCCTCGAGCAGGCACATGCCGGGGTAGACGAGGGCGGTCTCGGGGGTCGGCATGTTGGGGGACGGGAACACCCACGGGAGGCCGGTCTCGCGGAAGGACCGGCCGCGCCGCCAGCCCTCGCACTCCGCGACGGCGAGCTCGAGGTGCATCCGCCGCTCGGCGCGGAAGAGCCGGGCGAGCTCGCCCACGGTCATGCCGTGGCGGACCGCCAGGTCGTGCAGCCCGCAGAAGCTCTCGAACCCGGGGCGGAGCGCGGGGCCCTCCACGAGCACGCCGCCGAGCGGGTTGGGCCGATCGAGCACGAGGAAGCCGATCCGCGCCGCGGCGGCGGCCTCCATGCAGAGCATCATCGTCGCCTGGTACGTGTAGTACCGGGTGCCGACGTCCTGGATGTCGAACACGAGGACGTCGAGCCCGGCGAGGAGCTCCGGGGCGGGCTTCAGCGAGTCGGCGGTCTCGCCGTACAGGGACGCGACCGGCACGCCGGTCCGGGGGTCGCGGCGCTCGCTCTCCACCGCCGCCATGTACTGGGCGTCGCCGCGGACGCCGTGCTCGGGCCCGAGGAGGAGCGCGAGCGAGACGCCGGGCGCGGCGGCGAGGAGGTCGGCCGCGTGGACCAGGCCGCGCGTGACCGCGGTCGGGTTGCAGACGAGCCCGACGCGCTTGCCGCGCAGGGCGCGGAAGCGAGCGCCGGCGAGCGCGTCGAGGCCGGTCCGCACCGGCGCCGGGTCACCTGCGGAACGAGAAGGCGAACGAGTAGCGGCCCGGGCGGTCCGGCGGGTAGGTGGCATCGCGGAGGTTCCAGTAGGCGCAGGCCCTGACGTCGTGGTCGTGCACGGAGTCCTCGAGCACCTCGACCAGCGTCGCCGTGCCGGCGCCGTCCACGGTGACGCGGACGCGGAGGCTCCCGGAGAGCGACGGCGCCTCGGCGAGCCGCGCCCGGTACACCCGGTCCACCCGGGCCTGCACGGCGCGCTGGAGGGCGTTCACGTCCGGCCGCGAGATCTTCTCGAGCTGGAGCCGCTGCTCGACGGCGGCCAGCTCCACGCGCGCCGGCTCCCCCGCCGCGCGCAGCGCCTCGATCCCGCGGACGGCGTCGCCGCGGGCGAGGTGGATCCGCCCCATCCCCAGGCTCGCGTCCGGATCGCGCGGCGCCGACTCGAGCACGCGCCGCCAGGCCCGCTCTGCGCCGTCCCAGTCGCGCGCGTCCATGCGGAGCGCCGCCACCCGCTTCCACTGCGCGGCGGTGGGCCTGAGCTTCGCGAGTCGCTCGAGCGCCTGCTGCTCGGCCGCGGCGTCGCCGGCGGCGCGCGCCTCGGCGGCCACCTGGGTGAGGATCTCCGCGTCCTCCTGGCGCGCGGCGAGCGCCTGCCACTGCGCGAGCGCGCCGGCGTGATCGCCCTGCGCCGCGAGCAGCCGCGCCAGCGCGGCGCGCGCCCGCCGATCGCCCGGCGCCTGCGCGACGGCCCCCTTCCAGAAGTCGATCGCCGCGCCCGGCTCGCCGAGCTCCTCGGCGATCTCGCCGAGGATCGCCCAGGCGCCGGGGAGGCTCTGCGTCTCCTCGAGCGCAGCCGCCGCCTGCGCGTGGGCCTCGTCGAGATCGCCGCGCGCGCGCGCGAGCCGGGCGAGGCCGAACCGGGCCTCCGGGTTCTTCGGGTCCGACTTCAGCACGAGCTCGTAGTCCGCCCGGGCCGCGTCGGGCCTGCCCCGCGCCTCGTGGAGCTCCCCCCGCACGCGGACCGCGAGCCAGCACCCGGGGTCACGCTCGAGCGCCGTCGCGATCGCGCGCTCCGCCTGATCCCAGGTCCGCCACCCGACGTAGATCCGGGCCATGCCGACCCAGGGCAGCGCCGACCGCGGGAACTCCCGGGAGAGGTCGCGGTAGCCGTCCCACCGGTCGTCGACGCCCTGCTGCGCCGCCACGGCCAGGAGCTGCGCCGCGGCGTCCTCCGGGGCGCGCTCGGCGGCCTCGGCCCACCGCAGCTCGTCGCCCAGCTCACCCTGGCGCTCCGCCGCGTCGATCTCGGTGAGGGCGCGGCTGATCGAGAGGTAGTCGGTCGACGGATCCGCCGGGCGTCCACCGCGCCCGGGCGCGGCCGTCGATGGGCCGGCCGAGGACGCGGCGCAGCCGGCGAGCGAGAGGGCGAGGGCGAGGCCGGTCGGTCGCATGAGGGCGCTCCTGCCCTCTTGTACCGCGGAACGGGGCGAGGGCGAATCCTCGGGAGGATGCCGGCCTGAAGCCTGAAGCCCGAGGCCCGAGGCCCCGTCGTGTCACCCACGCACCCCGATGGACCGATAGAGGTTCAGGATCTCGCGCGCGACCCCGGGCCAGGCGTACCGCTGCGCCGCGTTCCGCCCGCGCTCACCGTAGGCGGCGCCGCGGGCGGGTTCGCGCCCGAGCCGGACGAGGGCCCGCGACCAGGCGCCGGCGTCCGTGAGCGGCAGGAGCTCGCCCTCGCGGCCGTGCTGCAGGATCTCCCGGTGCGCCTCCACGTCGGCGGCGAGCACCGGGCGGCCCGCGGCCATCGCCTCGAGCAGCGGCCGCGGCGTGGCCGCCACGGCGCAGCAGACGTCGGCGCTCGCGAGGTAGTCCGGCAGGGCCTCGGCGGAGGGCTCCGCGAAGACCACGTCGTTCTCCATGCCGCGCGGCACGAGCGCCCGGTACCGCGCGAGGAGCGGACCGCCGCCGAGCACGATCAGGCGCAGCTCCACCGCCCGCCAGACCCGCTGCGCCGCGGCGAAGAGGAGCTCCAGGTCTCCGCGCGGCTCGAGCGCGCCCGCGCAGAGCACGTTGAGGCGGCCGTCCTGGAAGCGGCGGATCCGGCAACCGCGGGCGAGCCGATCCACGTCCACGCCGGGCGGGATGACGCGCAGATCCCCGCGGACGCGCTCGGGGAGGCTCGCCGCGCCGGCCTTCGAGGTCGCCACCACCGCGTCCATGCGGTCGAGGTGGCGCTGGAGCGTGCGGCGGAGGAGGCGGCCCACGAGCCCAGGCCGGAACGGCTCGTGGAAGGTCCCGACGACGGGACCGGGGGCGTGGTGCAGCGCCAGGAGGGGGAGGACGGGGGAGAGG
>JAEYOU010000537.1 GCA_023411405.1 Pseudomonadota bacterium
CGTCCTCGCCCCGCTCGCCCGCGAGGCCGGGCTCGAGCGCGTCGCCGCCACCGTGCTCGCCCCCGCTGCCGGCGCGGGGACCGCCGGGATCGTCCAGCTCGAGAACGAGGCCGGCGACCTCATGAACGGCCGCGAGCCCGAGCCCGGCGAGGCCCTCCCGCACCGGCTCGCGTACAACGTCATCCCCCACGCCGGCCTCTTCCTCGCGGACGGGCGGACGGACGAGGAGGCCGCGGTCGAGAGCGGCCTGCGCCGGCTCCTGGGAAGCCCGTCGCTCCGGGTCGACGCGACCGCGATCCGCGTGCCGGTCTTCTACGGCCTCACCGTCTCGGCGCGCGTCACCCTCGCGCGCGCCCTCTCCGCCGACGCCGCGCGAGCCGCGCTGCGCGGGGCGCCCGGCGTGAAGCTCGTGGACGATCCGGCCTCGAAGGTCTACCCGATGCCGATGCTGTCCATGAACGACGACGCCGTGCTCGCCGGCCGGGTCCGCGCCGACGAGCCTGCCCGGGCGGTCGAGGTGGTGGTCACCGCCGACGACCTCCGGCACGGCGTGGCGGCCGCGATCCGGGCGGCGGAGTGGATCGCCGAGAAACGGTGAGGTGAGCCTGGGATGGCGTGACCGCTCACCCTGAGCCTGTCGAAGGGTGAGCGTGGCGGTGCCATTTTGGCAACGTGGGTGAGGTCCGCGGCACGCCGCCTGCCACTTTGGCGCCGAGCGCTCGCCGGGATCCCCCGGGCGGCGGTCCAACCACCCGCGGCTCCTCGCGACTGAGCCCTTGCCAGCGTGGCGCCCTGCTTGCAACATGGCGGGCCATGCGCCGCGCCTTGATCCTGGTCCTTCTCGGAACGCCGACGTTCGCCCTCGCGGGAACCATCACCGCCTCGAGCAGCACGATCAACATCGCCCAGTGCGAGGGGGCGAGAGAGAGTGTGCTCGCCCTGGACGACGACATGGACGTGGATCTCTCGTGGACCGTCACCACGGTCGAGAACCCTCCAGCGGGCACGGCCCTCTTCCGCCTGTACGCGTCGCGCCAGGAGCCAGGGGCGGGCCAGGGGGAGAGGATCTCCTGCACGCAGGACGCAGACGGCGATGCGCTCACGGCCGGTACGTTCGCGCAGGTGGGAGAGGACATCCCCACCGTTTCGCTCACCGAAGCGGGGGAGAGCTTCGAGCGCGCGGAGATCGCGGCGGCAACCGGCCTCGATTGCTCGGGTGATTCCCAGCAGACGGTCTATCTCTGTGTCCAGTACGTCGTGGACGGAGCCGCTCGGGGCTGGGCGACGGCGACGATGCAGCTCGACACCCGCAGGCCCGATCCGCCGAGCGACGTCACGGTCGCCCCCGGCGACCGGTCGCTGCGCGTCACCGGCTGCACGAAGCCGGGGGACGCAGCGAGGGTGAAGGGGATCGCGACGGGCGGCGGGAGGACCCACCGCTCGAACGAGGCTGACAGCTGCAGCTCGCTCCGGTTCACCGGGCTGACGAACGGAACCACGTACGACGTGACCGTCTACGGCATCAACACCGCGAACAATCCGAGCGACCCGGGTTCCGAGCCCGTGTCCGACCCCGAGGACACCACCCCCATCCCCACCGACGACTTCTGGGACGAATACGAAGGAGAGCCGGGGGCCCAGGAGCAGGGCGGGTGCAACACCGGCGCGGGCGCCGCCGGGATCCTGGGCGCCCTCTCGCTCATCGCCGCGGCCGCCGCTGCCCGCCGGAGGAAGTCGTGAAGCTGCACATCGTCTTCGCCGTCGCCGCGCTCTCCGTCCTTGCGATGCCGCCGACCGCGCGCGCGCAGGAGCTCGTGAACAAGTGGGGCTCCGTCGAGCTCGGCGGCGGGCCCTACATCCCCGACGTCGACGACGAGTTCGGCGTCGAGAGGGGGCCTTATCGCCGGATCTTCGGAGGTGCGCCCGCCCCGATGTTCCGGCTGCACGTCGGGAAGACCATCTTCCAGTCGCGCACGCTCGGCGCCCTCGAGGTCGGGTTCAAGACTGGCTTCTGGTCCAAGGGCGGGCGAGCGCTCGACCCCGCTGGGCGGCCCACCGGCGACCGCGCCCGCTTCACCATCGTCCCCAGCTCCCTCACGCTCACCTACCGCGCCGACTTCGTCTACGAGCAGTTCCGCGTCCCGCTCGTCCCGTACGGCCGCCTCACGGCCGAGCGCTACAACTGGTGGACCTCCAAGGAGGACAAGTGGACGGAGCGCGGCGCGACAAACGGCTGGTCCGGCACCGTCGGCGTCGGCCTCGTGATCGACTGGATGGACCCCGACGCCGCCCGCGACCTCGAGAACGAGACCGGCATCGCGCACACGATCCTCTACTTCGACGTGACCAAGTCGAAGGTGGACGACTTCGGCTCGGACGAGAGCTGGGACCTCTCGGAGAAGAACAGCCTGTTCTGGTCGACGGGGCTGATGGTGGTGTTCTAGCCAGGCCCTTCACTGCTCGTGCTTCGACAGGCTCAGCACGAGCGGATGCGACGTGCGTGGCCGCTCACCCTGAGCTTGTCGAAGGGTGAGCCTGTCGAAGGGCGAGCGGGATCGTCAGCTCGGCCCGTGCGCGCAGGCGCGTTCATAGCCGCCGGTGCTTGAGCGCCGGCAGCTCCCGCCGCACCCGCTCCAGCCGCTCGCGCCTGAACGGTGCGACGCAGACGCCCTCGCCGTCCGGGCAGCGCGCGAGGACGACGCCCCACGGGTCGACGATCATCGCGTTGCCGTACGTCTCGCGGCGTGGGCCGTGCTTGCCGACCTGGGCGGGCGCGAGGGCGTAGGCGAGGTTCTCGATCGCGCGCGCGCGGATGAGCACCTCCCAGTGGTCCTTGCCCGTGTAGAGCGTGAACGCGCTCGGGATGGTCACGAGCTCCGCCCCGAGCTCGGCGAGCCGGCGGTAGAGCTCCGGGAACCGCAGGTCGTAGCAGACCGAGAGGCCGATCCGGCCCAGCGCGGTCGCGGCGATGACGACCTGATCGCCGGCGCGGACGCCCTCCGACTCGGCGTAGCGGACGCCGTCCGGGAGGTTCACGTCGAAGAGGTGGATCTTCCGGTACACGGCCAGGATCGATCCATCGTCGCCGACGAGCACGCTCGTGTTGCCCGTCCGGCGCGGCTCGTCGGTCTTCTCGTGGATGGAGCCGGCGAGGACGAAGATCCGCCGGCGGCGCGCCACCTCGCGGATCGTGGAGATCGATGGGCCTTCGAGCGTCTCCGCCCCCGCGAGCCGCCCCTCCTCCGGCCCCATGTACGGGAAGTTCTCGGGCAGGCCGACGAGCTTGGCCCCGAGCCCGGCCGCCTCCTCGAGGAGCCGCACGGCGGCGTCGCGGTTGCGGGCGCGATCCTCGGTCGAGGTCATCTGCACCGCGGCCAGCAGGTAGTTCGGATGCTCGTGGACCATGTCGTTCGAAACTACCACCTCCGCCGCGCGGCCCGAGCGTCCACGCCTGCGGCCCGGGCGGGTCACGCGCCCTCGCGGCGGATGCGGTAAGAACGTCCTCGGATGCGCCTCTTCTACACGACCTTCGAGGCGGCCCGGATCCTCGGGGTCTCGCTCCCGACGGTGGTGAACTGGATCAAAGCCCGCCGCCTGCGGGCGCACCGGACGCCGGGCGGCCACCGCCGCATCGCGCGCGAGGATCTCGCGGGCTTCATGCTCAAGCACGGCATGCCCGTGCCGGACGAGCTCGCGGGCGCGGTCCCCGGCCGCCGGAAGGTGCTCGTGGTGGGAGAGCCCGGCCCCGCGCGCGAGGGGGCCGCGCGGCAGCTCGTGGCCGCCGGGCTGGCCGTGGAG
>JAEYOU010000588.1 GCA_023411405.1 Pseudomonadota bacterium
GAGGTACTCCGCCCCGTCGAGCCGGACGCGGCGCACGAGCACCAGCTCGCCGGCGAGCCAGAGCGGCGTCATCGCGCCCTCGGGCATCGGGCGGCGGGCGCTGCGGGGCGGGACGTACGCGCGCGGCGGCCGCTCCGCGCGCGCCGCCTGCTCCTCGGCGTCGCGGTACGCAGGCACGTAGTTCTGCTTCGACACCTGCCGGGAGCGGCTCAGGAACTCGATGGAGCTCTTGGCCGCGGGAGGGCCGAGCTTCGCGACCTTCGAGGCCTTCGGCTTCCCGGCGATCGCGATCGGCTCCTCGTCGAGCGTTCCGCTCCCGGGCGAGAGGATGGGGTCGCGCGCCTCGGGCTCCGCCTCGCCCGGCAGGAGCGCGACGAGCGCGCCGCGATCGAGCGTGGGCTGGAGCCGATCGAGCCGCTCGCGGGCGGCGGCGATCCTCTCCGCGGTGGTGTACCGGGTGACCGTGAGCGACCGCGCCCGGCCCTCCGGAACCTGCGGCGAGCTCACGGCGCCGTCCGGCCCGACCTGGAAGTGGAGCAGCACGTGCTCGGGCAGCTCGCGGAGGAGCGGCGAGGGGACGAGCACGTACCCGTCGTCGAGCTCGGCGAGGCCGCGGGTGTACACCCGCTCCGGCGCGTAGAGCGGCGCGTACACGAACCAGGGCCGGCCGCTCTCCCGGGCGACGAGCGGCGCCACGGCCGAGTCCATGCGCCAGAGCGCGAGGCGCACGTCCTCCTCGACGGCGGCGGCCCGGCGCGCCGCGGCCTCGGAGCGCTCCAGCCGGATCGCCGCGAGGCTCAGCGCGCCCACGCCCCCGAGCATGGCGGCGAGGCAGAGGGCGAAGACCGCCCAGACGCGCCAGGACCGGGTCATGCCCTGGGCACGAGGCGGTAGCCCTTGCCGCGCAGGGTGAGGATCACCCGCGGGTGCTCGGCCGGGTCGCCGAGCTTCTCGCGGAGCCGCGCGACGTGCATGTCCACGGTCCGTGTGTGCACGGACCGCGCAGGCACGCGCCAGACGCGCTCCAGCAGCTCCTCGCGCGAGACCGGCCGGCCTGCGGCGCGCGCGAGGTAGCCGAGGAGCTCGGCCTCCCGCTCGGAGAGCTGGGCGGTGCCGCCGCCGTCGAGCGCCACCTCGCGGCGGCCGAGGTGGGCCCGCCCGCCCTCGAAGGCGATCTCCTCGACGTCCGCGCGCCGCTCGGCGCTCCGCCGCAGCACCGCCTCCACGCGCGCGAGGAGCTCCTTCGCCGAGAAGGGCTTGAGGACGTAGTCGTCCGCGCCGCGCTTCAGGCCGAGGACCCGGTCGTGCTCGGCGCCGCGCGCGGTGAGGACGATGACCGGGAGCGTCGGGTGCGCCTCGCGCGCCTGCGCGAGGAGGTCGAGCCCGTCGCCGCCGGGGAGCACGAGGTCGAGCAGCACGAGCTCGCAGGGCGCGCGGAGCGCGGCGTCGAGCCCCTCCTGGAACGTGCCCGCCTCGAGCGGCTGGTAGCCGTCGAAGCGGAGCGCGTCCACGACGCCGCGGCGGATGGCGGGGTCGTCCTCGATGACCAGCACCCTGCGTGCGGGCATGATCCTCGCCTCGACCGCTCACCCTTCGACAGGCTCAGGGTGAGCGGACATCAGGAGTACCCACTCGTGGTGAGCCTGTCGAAGCACCGAGCGGATGTCGGACCCTCCCTCACTCGAACGTGTACCGGCCCTTCTTCGCCTGCGCGCGCACCGCCTTGATCATGGCCGAGTCGAGCGTGTCCGTCGAGCCCTGGGCCGCCTTCGCGATCTTCGCCTGCTCCTTCGCGAGGAAGTCGGCCCGGGCCTGCGAGACGGCCGCGATCTCCTTCTGGAGCGCGGCCCGCTCCTCGCCCTTCTGCTCGACGTACGCCTTCCGCTCGGCGGCTCCGAGCGTCCGGAGCTCCGGCGGGAGCTCGGCCGCGTCGAGCGCCTCGACCTTCACCCTCCCGTCGCGCGCCGCGTCCACGAGGTCCCAGCCCGCGTTCTTGTAGAGCCCGCTCGCCTTCGACCGGGCCCGGGTCGAGACCGAGCTCGCGGACAGCTTCTTCGCGTTCGCGTCCTGCGCGTCCTGGCGCTGCTTCATCGCGGCGCCGTGCGCGCCGTACGGGACGTAGGTCGCGTTGAGCGCCCCGTTGAGCCGGGCAAGCTCGGCGTCCTGGGGCGCCGGCACGTCGGCGGCGACGCGGTCGTGATCGATCACCAGGAAGGTGCCGTCGGCGAGGACCGCGCCGTCCTTCCAGCCGGTCGCGACGCCCTCGCCCTGCGGGCCACAGTGGACGGTGTTGACCGAGATCCCCTTGGCGGCGGCCTTCTTCACCGCCGCGCGGGCGTCGATCGGCCCCTGGGTGAACGGCTCGTTCCCCGCGATGAAGACGAGCTTCAGGTCGTCGGGGGCGGTGGACCAGCCGAGCTCGTCCACCGCCCGGGCGATGACCGCGCCGCAGTACTCGCTCCCGCCGTTGGTCGTGAGCGCGAAGAGCTGCTCGCTCACGCGATCGAGGTCGTCGGTGAACGGGCTGACCTGGCGGATCCAGTGGTCCTTCTCTGCGAGCCCGGAGTTGCCGTACTCGTAGAGCGCGATGCGGAGGTCCGGGTGCACGCCGTCCCGCTTCGCGGTCGCGAGCTCGTTGACCACCTTCCAGAGCTGGGCCTTCGCCTGCCCGATGAGCCCCTCCATGCTGCCGGAGGTGTCGAGGAGGAGCGCGATCTGGACGAGCGGCCGCTTCGGCTTCGGCGCCTCCGTGGCGACGGGGGCACCGGCGAGGGCGAGAAAGGCGACGACGGCGACGAACGGGTACGTTCTCATGGCGTTCTCCTCGACTACGGGTTGATCAGCACGACGGGTCGACCATCCACGAGCACGACGATCTCTCCCCGCAGCGCGAGCAGGCCCTGGCGTCCTTCGCGGGCGAGCCGGTCGACGAGGGCCCGGTGCGCGGCGCTCCCGGCGGCGACGGCGCGTGGCGCCTCGCCGCCGCGATCGAGGAGGCGCGCGTCCACCCACCGGCCGCCGCGGCGGTGGAACGCGAGATCGCCGACCTGGTTCACGCCGCCGAGCTCGACCGCCTCGAGGCCGTCACCCAGGATCGTGTTTCGCGGATCGACCCACCCCGCCGCCTTGCGGCGGGCGCGGTTCGCGTCCTGCGCGACGGACCCCTTGCCGGAGCGGACGCGGAGCGCCTTGTCCTGCAGCTCCCGGCGGGCGCGAGCCACCTCCGCACCCGCGCCACCGAGAGCCTCCCCCTCCCTCGCGAAGAACGAGGTGTACTCCGTCAGGATCCCGAACCGGCGCGAGAGGCGCACGATCTCCGCCGTGAGCGAGGTCACCGTGCGCTCCGCCTCCACGCCGGGGTCCGCGCCCGCGTACCGGATCCGGTCGAGCAGGTCGGAGATCATCCGCTGCGCCCAGAGCCGCGGCACGAAGCCATGCCGGGTGGACCCGCCGGAGTCGAAGCGGAACCGGAACGCCCGCGCCCGCCCCGCCGCTCGGCCTTCGAGGACGAGCTCGATCGGGCCGGCGCCCCGGAACCTGCCCACGACCACGAGGGGATCGCCCTCGAACAGATCGGGGAGGCGCGCCGGGAAGACCTCCTCCACCGCCCCCGACCAGCGGAGCACCGGATCGGCGAGGACCGGCGTGTTCAGGCGCCGGAACGACCCGGCCATCCGCGCGTGCACGTCCTCGCCGGGGAGGATGAAGGTCGCAGCCGCCCGGCTCTCCGACGCGAGCCGCTCGAGCAGCGCGGTGTTCGGCTCCGCGCCGACACCGTACGTGAAGATCCTGCGCCGGCCCGGGTTGTCCCGCGTCGCGAGGGACACGATCGCCGGCTCCCGCGTCTCGCCCACGGTGGGCAGGCCGTCGGTCAGGAACAGCACCAGCGGCAGGGCCCCGGGCGCCGCCTCCGGCGCGAGCGCGGTCGCGAGCGCCTCGTGGAGGTTGGTGCCGCCGGCCGGCGCCTGGCCGCGGATCCACCCGAGCGCGCGGGCGACCGTGTCGGGCGCGACCGGGACGGGGGAGGGCGCGAGGACGTCCACCACATGGTTGTAGGTGACGACCTGGAACCGCTCCCCGGGCCGGAGGCTCCCGAGCACCTCGCCCGCGGCGGCGACGGCCTGGTCCCAGTTCGCCCCGCGCATGCTGCCCGAGCGGTCGAGCACGAGCGTGAGCTCGCGCGGGATGGGCGCCGCCGCGGCGGACGGCGGCGGCAGGCCGGCGACGACGAGGAAGTACCCCGCCTCGCCGCCGGCCTCCGGGTAGACGAACGAGGTCGCGGCGAGGCCGTCACCGCCGCGCAGGTACGAGAGGCGCACCGGCCCCGGCACCGCTGCGGCCCCGGGCTCGAGCTCGAGCGCGAGCGCGCCGGCCGCGAGGCGCGTGGTGCGGAACGGGTGGCTCGGGGAGTAGACGCTCGTGATCGGCCCGCGGGCGCGGAGGTGGATCCGGATTCGCCACGGCACGCGGTACTCCAGCGACTCCGTCCGCGGCAGGAGGTAGTCGACGCGCCCGCCCGCCTCGGAGAGGACGTGCTCGTAGACGAGGCGGAGCTTCTGCCCTCCACCGGGCTCGACCGGGAACACGCTCGAGCGGACGAGATCGTGGCCGGCGAACTCGAGGAGCGCCGGGTCGCGCTCCCGCCGAACGATGTCGTCGTAGAGTTTGCGGGCGTCAGCGGCCGGCAGGAGCTCCGCCCCCGCGCCGGTCGAGTCACCCTGGAACGCGAAGTCGCGGATGGCGGCGCGCGACGGCACCGGCACGAGGATCTGGGCCTCGAGCCGTGCGCCGGTCGGGTTGCGGAGCGAGACGTCGAGCGTGGTCGTGGCCACCGGGTCGTCGACGACCACGACCGCGTCCACCGCCGTGACCTCGACCTGCCGCGCCCCCCGCGGGAGGGGCCGCGCCTGCGGGACGACGCGGAGCGCGGACTGCTGGGCCACCGCCGGCCGCGGAGGGATGGCGAGCGAGGCGAAGAGCGCGAGCGCGAGCTGGAGACGGACCATGGCGTCGTTCCTCTCGACGCCATGAAGCCACCGGAGCGGCCAGCGGTGGGTAACGTGGGTGTAACAGGGTCGCCGTGCCGTTCAGATCCGCAGCCCTCTTCGCGATCCGGGCCTCGATGAGCGCGGGTGGAGACCGGGCCAGCACCGCGTGACCACTCCGCGCTCACGATCGCCAGCACCTCGGCGACGAACCGCAACGTGTTCAAGCACGAGTGGGGGCACTCGGTCCTCTTCTTCCACGAGGCGCTCGGGATCGCCCCGCTGCCGGCGGTGGACGACCACATCAACGACACCACCACGCGATACGTGAACTGCCTCAACCAGACGCCCTACGTCCTGGTGGATGAGGAGGACTCTGCCCCGATCCCGAACTCGATCTACAACGACGCCGTCGGCTTCACGCACGACTACTACTCGGGCCGGACGGCCACGGCGGATCAGCCCAGCCGCTGCCTGGGGATCCCGCCGCAGGCCTGGCTCGCGGGTGGGCCCGTGACGAAACCCGATCCGGCCGGTGGACTGACGAGCGCGGTGAGCCTCACGAACGAGTGGATCACCGGGTACTGCGCGAGCGTGACCATCCAGAACACCAGCGCGCAGCCGCTGACCTGGAGCGCCCAGCTCCCGGTCAGTGGCCAGGTCTACACCGTCTGGGGAGCCGCCTGGTCCCAGACCGGCCGGCTGCTGACGCTCTCCGGCATGGACTGGAACCACACGCTCGCACCAGGCCAGAGCACGACCTCGATCGGCTTCTGCGCCAACCGTTAGGAGCGTGTCGGCCTAACGGGCCGGCCGTCTCGGCGGTCGGCCCGTGGAGTCATAGCGACGGAGGGCGCCGCAGGGTTGGACCGTCCCACGCGGGCCCTCCTCCCATTCAGCTTGGGCTCGAGGCGTTCCAGCGAGGAGCAACGAGCGGAGCGAGCAGGTCAGCCCCAGTGCTCGGACAGGTGACTCCTCCGGAACGCGGCACTCACTCCGACACGCTCCTAGCGAGCCCCCGAGGCCGTGCAGGGCCCAGGGAGCACGGGGAGGCGACGCCGGGGGACCACCCGCCCGGCGTCACCTCGTCCGCGCGTTCACCTCACGGTGGGCGGGAGGGTGCAACCCTCCATGCAGGACTCCGGAGGCCCGTCCTCCAGCTCCGCGCAGCTCGCCCCCATGATGCAGTCGAGCACGTCCTGCTCGCTGCGGGTCTCGCAGTCGAGCTCCTCGAGCGTGGCCTCGCAGTACGCCTGGATCTCCGCGGCCGACTCCTCGGTGCAGGACGCCACCTTCCTGCCGACGTCGCCGCAGTCGCTGCTGTCGTCGCTGCTCCCCCCGCAGCCTGCTGCGGTGACGAGCGCCAGGGCGAGAAGACCAGCCAGGATGTGCCGCATGAACTCTCCTCCCTCGTAGAACTGGTTCTGGTGAACTTGGTCTACCCAGCGTGAAGCGATCCGAGGATAGCACCGCGAACGCCGTGCGCCAGAGGGTGCTCCTCCTCCAGGAGCGGGCGTCGCCTCGTCCGAGGACGTACCCAGGGCAAAGGGGGCGAGTCGAGGATCACCCGCGAATCGGCGTCCACCCACCTCGACCTCGCCCTCGCCTGGACCTCGAGGGCCGACTCCGTCAGCTCTCTCAGGCGCGCGCCCCGGACCGCGGGTGGAGCGTCATCCAGATCCCGCTCCGCGGCCGCAAGGTGACGCTGGTCTCCGCGCGCACGGGCCGCTCCGGGACGAGCGCCAGCCGGAAGCGGTCGGCGATCATGGAGAGGACCACCTGCATCTCCATGCTGGCGAACGCGTGCCCGATGCACATGCGAGGGCCGGCCGCGAACGGCACGTAGGCGTGCCGCGGTCGCCCCGCGTCGGACAGGAACCGGTCGGGATCGAACCGGTCCGGCGCGCTCCAGAAGCGCGGGTCGCGGTGCAGGGTCCAGGGACAGATGGAGACGGCCGCGCCCGCCGGGACGCGCGTCGCGCCGAACGCGTCGGCCGCGATCGCCTCCCGGCCGAAGATCCACGCGGGCGGGTAGAGCCGCATCGTCTCCTGGTTGACGCGCGCCGCGAACCCGAGGCGAGGCAGGTCCTCCAGCCGCACGGCGCCGCCCCGCAGGACGGCGGCGCACTCGGCGTGCAGCCGCGCGTCCACCTCGGGGTCCTGCGCGAGGAGGTAGAACGCCCAGGACAGCGCGTTGGCGGTGGTCTCGTGACCGGCGAGGACCATGGTCATGACCTCGTCGCGGAGCTCCCGGTCGCCGAGCTTCGCGCCGCCCTCCTCGTCGCGCGCCGCCATGAGCATGCCCAGGAGGTCGGGGCGGGGAGGCTGCCCGCGGCGCGCGGAGACGATCTCGTTCACCAGCCCGTCGAGCACGCGGAGGGCGCGCGCGAACCGGAGGTTCCGCGGCGTGGGCACCCACGGCGGCACGTAGAGGAGCGCGAAGAACCGCTCGTTCGTGATCCGGAGGGCGGTGGTGAGCGCCCGCCCCGTCCGCGCCGCGCGGTCGAGCAGGTCGGAGCCGAACAGCGCGTGGCCCACCACGGTGAGCGTGAGGCGCATCATGTCGGCGGCGACGTCCACCGGCGCGCCGCGCGCCGCGACCGCAGCCCATCGCTCGAGGAGCGCGCCCGTGTGGTGGGCCATCACCTCGACGAAGCCGGCCAGCCGCTCCTTGTGGAAGGCCGGCTGGGCCAGGCGGCGCTTCCGCTTCCAGTCGTCGCCCTCGCTGGTGAGGAGGCCGTCTCCGACGAGCGGCCGGAGCCGCTCGTAGAAGTAGCTCTTGCGGTAGTTGGCGTGGTTCTCGACCAGCACGCGCTGCACGTGGTCGGGGTGGTTGAGCAGGAAGACGTCGCGGCCGAGCCGCAGCCGCGCGACGTCCCCGAGGCGCGCGGCGCGCGCGAGCAGCCCGAGCGCATCTCGGCGGATCGCGGGCAGGTCCCCCAGCACGGGCCAGCCCCCCGGCAGGACCGGCGGCTCGGTCGGCTCCGGTATGCTCTCCATCCGCTCGGCGGTCCTCATGAGGCGCCCTCCGTGGAAGACGGAGTCATGGCGCCGTCGGCCGCCGCGCGCACGCCGGCGTGGCGCCGCCCCGCCCGGGGCCGTGACG
>JAEYOU010000655.1 GCA_023411405.1 Pseudomonadota bacterium
CTCCACGCCTGAGCCGGCGCCGTCCGACGGCGCGCGATCGCTCGCGGGGCGCGCGGTGCGCGGCAGCCTCTGGGCGGCCGCCGGCGCCTACACGAGCTTCGCCGTCAACTTCGCGACGATCGCCGCCCTGGCCCGCTTCGTCTCGCCCGACGCGTTCGGGAGCTACGCGCTCGCCCTCGGGTACAGCCAGATCCTCTTCGCGCTCGGCCTCTTCCCGTTCGGCCAGGCGGTGGTGCAGTCCCCGGAGGCGCCGGGGCTCGCCGACACGGCGATGCGGATGGCCCTCGCCCTCCGCGGCGCGCTCGTGCTCCTCTCCCTCCCGGCGGCCGCGCTCATCGCCCGTTTCAACGGCTCGACGGTGGCGCTCCTCTTTCTGGGACTGGCGGTGAACGAGCTCCTCGACGGGGTGCGGAGCTCGATGTCGGCCGTGCTCGAGCGCGACCTCCGGTACCGGGCGCTCGCCCGGACGACGATGGCGGCGTCGTTCGTGGGGAGCGCCGCGGCGATCTCCGCCGCCGCGCTCGGCCTGGGGGCGCCGGCCCTGCTCCTGCGCGAGACGGTCCTCGTGGGGAGTGTACTCCTGGTGTACATGGCGATGGCGCGGCGCTGGGGTCTCCCGCTCGCCCGGAGCTTCGATCGGGGCCACGCCGCGCGGGTGTGGGCCTTCGCCAAGGGCCTCTTCTGGATCCGCGCGCTGGACCAGGTGCTCGCCCGCGCCGACCGCGTCCTGCTGGGCAACGCGCTCGGCCTCGAGGCGCTCGGCTACTTCCACCAGGCGAAGTACCTCGCGATGCTCCCCCAGTCCGCGCTCGCGCCGGCCAACATGCAGGTGGCGATCGCGACGTACAGCAAGGTCCGCGCCGACCGCGTCCGTCTCGGGGCCGCGTTCGATCTCGTGCAGTACGTCGTCGTGCGGGTCGTGCCGCTCGCCGGGCTGGCGCTCCTGATCTTCCCCGAGGCCATCCTCCAGGCCCTGTACGGCGCGCGGTGGCTCCCCGCGGCGCCCGCGCTCCGCGTGCTCGGCGTCTTCGCGATGCTGACCCCGATCCTCGAGAGCTATCGCTCCTTCGCAATCGCGCTGGAGCGCTGGCGGCCGCTCCGGACGGCGGTCCTGGCGCAGGGGGCCGTGCTCGTCGCGGCGCTGCTCCTGCTCGCCCCCCGCTTCGGGATCCTCGGCGCGGCCTGGGCCACCTGCCTCGCGCCCGTGGCCGCGCTGGGCGTGCTCGTCCTCTCGGTGACCCGGCGGCTGGTTCCGACCCGGCACGGTGCGCTGGCCCCGGTGTGCGCCGCGACCGGCGCCGCGCTCCTCGCCGGCCTGGGCCTGCTCCGCCTCGTCGGCGCGGGCGGTGCGCTCGGACTGCTCCTCCAGCTCGTGGCGGTGACCGCGGTGTACGCGCTCGTGCTCCTGGCGATGGAGCGGCGGTCGCTCCTCGAACGAGTCGCTTACCTGCGCGCGCGCGCCGCGAGCTGACCGGCCGAGCGGGCCGTTCCACGCGTGAATGCCTCCCGTGCGACCGCAGGCTGTCACCGTGGGTGTACCCCATGCGGAACCGTTCCACCGCCGGGGCGGGTGAGTACTGTCCGGCATTCCCACAGCCTTGGAGCGTCACATGGTGCCTCCTCCGCCAGCAGTCCGAGGAACATGACGGCGCGCGCGGTGAGCCCCCGGCCCGGCGCGTCGCAGGCCGTGCGCACGGCGCTGGTCGTCACGGCGGACGCCGGGGCGGCGGCCGTGGCGATCCTGGGTGCCTGGTGGATCCGGTTCGAGGGGAGCCTTCCGGAGGAGGCGTACGAACGCGTGCGGTGGACGCTCGGGCTCGTCGTCGGGGTGCGGGTGCTCGCCCTGGTGGCGGCGCGGCTCCACCGCTGGTCGTTCGTCATGCCCGGGATGCCGGAGGCGGTGCGGATCCTGGGCGCGCAGGCGGGCGGCACGGTCGTGGTCGTCCTGATCGCCACCGGGCTCGACCTCCGCATCCCGCGCTCGATCTTCCCGCTCGAGCTCCTGGTCTCGACCGCGATCGTGGGCGGCATCCGGTACGGGCCGCGGGTGTTCTCGGAGTGGCAGGCGAACCGCACGCGGGCGCAGCGTCCGGCGGGGCTGCGGACCATCATCGCCGGCGCCGGACGCGCCGCCGAGCTGCTCGTGCGTGACGTGCAGCGGAGTCCGCAGAGCCCGTACGTCCTCGTCGGCCTCGTGGACGACGACCCCCGCGTGCAGGGCAGCTCGCTCCTCGGCAGGCCGGTGCTGGGGCGGCTGCGCGACCTCCCCCGCCTCATCGCGCGCCACCGGGTCTCGATGGTCCTCGTGGCGACGACCCAGCTCGACGCCACGCGCATCCGCGCGCTCCTCGACGAGTGCGCCGCGTGCAAGGTGCGGTTCAAGATCATCCCCGCGTCGCTGCTGGAGATGAACGAGAAGGTCTCGGCGGCGATGCTGCACGACCTCTCGCCCGAGCACCTCCTGCCGCGCGACTCGGTGCAGTTCGACACCGCGGGGTTGCGGGAGCGCGTCCGCGGGCGGCGGGCGCTCGTCACGGGCGCGGGCGGCTCGATCGGCTCCGAGATCGCGCGCCAGCTCGCGCGCTACGGCGCCGGGACCCTCGTGCTCGTGGACATGAACGAGAACGAGCTCTACGTCAACGCGCGGCTCCTCCAGCAGGAGCACCCGGGGATCACGGTCCGCGCCGAGGTGGCCGACATCCGCGAGGCGCGGCGCCTCCGCCGCATCGGCCAGCGCTGGAGGCCGGACTTCGTCTTCCACGCCGCGGCCCACAAGCACGTGCCGCTCATGGAGGACGCGCCGGAGGAGGCGGTCAAGAACAACGTCTTCGGCACCATGAACGTGGCGCGCATGGCGCAGCGCTGCGGCGCCGAGCGGTTCGTGCTCATCTCGACGGACAAGGCCGTGAAGCCCACCTCGGTGATGGGCGCGTCGAAGCGCGTGGCGGAGCTGGTGGTGCGGGACCTGGCGCGCCGCTCCCCCGGGACCCAGATGATGGCGGTCCGGTTCGGGAACGTGCTCGGCTCGGCCGGCAGCGTGGTGCCGATCTTCAAGAAGCAGATCGAGCGCGGCGGGCCCGTCACCGTCACGCACCCGGAGTGCATGCGCTTCTTCATGACCATCCCCGAGGCGGTCGGCCTCGTGCTCGCCGCCGGGCTGCGCTGCGAGGGGGACCTGTGCGTCCTCGACATGGGCGAGCCGGTGCGGATCGTGGACCTCGCCCGCCACCTCATCACGCTCGCCGGCCGCGTGCCCGACGAGGACATCTCGATCACCTTCACCGGGCTCCGGCCCGGCGAGAAGCTGGTCGAGGAGCTGCTCACCGAGGCCGAGGAGCGGACCGAGACGGTGCAGGACCGGATCCGGATCGTCTCCGCGCCCGAGCTGGAGCCGCCGCCCCGCTTCCGCGCGCGCCTGGCGGAGCTCCGGACGCTCGCGCGCGACGGAGACGCGGAGGGGATCGTCGCCGCCCTCCAGCAGCTCGTCCCGAGCTACCAGGCGCCGGCGCAGCTCGAGGGCGCCCGCGCGTCGGACGGCGACGCGGACGGCGCGACCGACGGCGTCGGGG
>JAEYOU010000661.1 GCA_023411405.1 Pseudomonadota bacterium
CGCCCGCGCCGGCGGTGGTGGTGGTCCCGCCGCCGCCGGCCGCCGCGCGCTCCCGCCGCCGCGCCTCGGCGCGCTCCTCCTCCTCGCGGTTCTCCCGGCGGATCCGCTCGTTCTCCGCCCGGGTCTCCTCCCGCGAGCGCTGGAGCTGCTGCGTCGCGCGATCGAGCATGCTGGGCTGGTTGCCGGTCGCCCCCTCCAGCGACCCGAGCGACGGGGTGCCCGTGCCGCCCACGGGCGCGAACATCATGTCGGTCAGCTTGCCGTAGGCGACGTTGAGCAGGTTCTCGATCTTCTCGTCGGCGCCGACCTGCGTGACCTTGATCGCGCCGCTCCGGGTGAGGTCGTCGAACGCCCCGCGGATCTCGCCGGACAGGTAGCTCGAGGCGACGCCGACCGAGAACGCGCGGTGCTCGTAGATCTGGTCGAAGTTGGCCTCGATGACGCCCTTCATCGGCGAGCGGAAGCCGGCCATGTCCATCTCGAACGTGAAGCTGACGTCCGGCGTGGGCGTGTTGAACGACTCCCACAGGATCTTCGCGCCCTGCTTCGTGAGCAGGATCGAGACCGCCGCCTTCTCGCCGTCGAGGATCGGGGCCTTGCCGAGCCCGAGCACCTTCTGCGAGAGCCCGGTCGTGGGGTCGGCGACGGCGGCCACGAGGCCGAACCGGCCGGACTTGTAGACCACCGGCCCCTGGATCCGGGCGCCCGGGCGGACGCGCTGGAGCTCCTGCTGCGCCTGCCGGAGCTGGTCCTGGGTCACGCCGAGCTCGACGACGGCGTGGACGATGCCGCCGCCCTCGCCCTCGCGGGCGTCCGGCTGGTCCGCGCCGCTGCGCGTGTTCTGGACCCAGCGCAGGAAGGAGAACTGCGGGCGGCCGTTGGCGTCGGTGGCGAGCCGGGGCTTGTCCGAGACGTAGTAGTAGACGTTCGCGTCGTCGAGGTCCGGGAACACGGTCAGCTCACCGGCGCGGACCGGCCGGTCGAGCAGGATCTGCTGGGCCGCGGCGGCGCCGGGGACGGCGGCGAGCGCCGCCGCGAGGGCCAGCCCCGCGGCGAGGGCGAGGGTACGCGTCAGGCGGGTCATGGAATGCCTCCGAGGACGTCCTTGAACTTGTCGAGGATCTTCTCGCTGGCGGTCGTCTCCAGCGTCTTCGCCGCCTCCTTCGCGGCCGTGAGCAGCGGCCCGTCGCTCACGAGATCGGGCGGGATGGTGACGTACACGTAGTTGTCGCCCACCTGGGCGCTCCACGGCAGCGCGAGCTTCCCGAGCGTCTGGTGGTTGAGGACGACGCGGTACGCGTAGCCCTTCGACCCGCGGTCGACGAACACCTTCCGCGCGACGATGGGCTCGTTCTTCGCCGGGGAGAGCTGGAGGTTCTCCTCGGCCTCCGCGCCGAACTTCGGGTAGCGGATCTGGACGGTCGCGCGGGTGATGCCGCTCGCCCGCATGCGCTCCAGGTCGGCCTCCGCCTCGATCACGCGCGGGACGATGGGCGGCGCCAGCGTCACGCCCTCCCACGTCCCCTTGGTCCACGCCGGCTGGGCCGGCCAGTCCTTCCCGCCCTTGAGGCTCCACCGCGCCTGGTACTCGTACTCGTCCGGCGCCGTGTCCTCGCCGCGCGCGTAGGTGACGGAGGCGCTGATCCCCTTCTTCTGGACGTGCGCGGCGTCGATCGTGACGCGGCTCTCGAACGGCGTGCCGGTGCTCCGCCGCTTGCGGACGTTCACGGTCACGAAGTTGACCGACTCGTCGAAGATCTCCTTCGCGTCGAGGTCGAGGATGAAGTTGATGTCGCGGTGCTCGAAGAACGGGGACGAGACGTTGACCGAGCCGACGCACTTCGGGTTGTCGCGAACCGCGTCGTACCAGCTCGCCACGTTCCCGACGAGCTGCAGCGGCCACTTCACCGAGGTCCGGTAGTTGAGGTCGAACCGCTGCGTCTTCCGGGAGAAGTTCCGCTTGAACGACGACTGGTTCCACTTGTAGCTCGTGCCGTGGCGGATGTCGGGCGACTTGTCCTTCTCCGTCTGGCTCGGGGCGGGCGGCGGCGCCTGCTGGTCCGCCGGCTGGGCCATGCTGTTCAGGAAGAACTGGAAGAACGCCTCGCGGATCTTCGCGACCCGCTCGTCGGCGATGAGCTCGTCGAACTGCAGCCGGACGATGTTCTTCTCCTCGAGGAACTTGTACTGGTTGCGCGCCTCCTCGTAGGAGTAGGCGTACTCGGGCTTGTCCGACGAGGCACAGAAGATGAAGAAGCAGGAGCTCTCCCGCTTCCGGCCCGACTCCTTCTTCGAGTACTCCGCCCGCAGCGTCTCCGACTCCTTCTCGAGCCGGGTCCAGTCGATGGTGATGGAGCCGCGCGCCGCGGGCATGAGGGTCGTGTACGAGTAGTTGAGGGCGATCGAGAGGTCGGTGATCGAGCGGGTCTTCTCGAAGCTGGCCGCGAGGAGCGCGGCGCCCTCCGGCGCGAGGCGCGCGCCGGCGGCGGCCTTCCCGCCCTCCACGAGCGGCGCCTTGCCGGACGTGACCACCGCCTTGGTCATGCCCGTGTCGGAGAGCGTCGCCGAGACGATCTGGAACGAGCTCGCGTCGGCGGGCGTCTCCACCGGAACGGCCCCGAGGAGCTTCGCGTCCCGGAACCGCTGCTTCAGCTTCTGCCGGGCCTCCTCCTCCTGCGCGGGCGTGAGCCCCCACTGCATGAGGAAGTGGACGATCGCGCCCGAGACACCGCCCTGCTCGGCGCGCTTCTCCGACGTGAACTTCATGAACAGGAACTCGGGCGTGCGGTCGGGCCGCGTGCCCAGGCGGAGGTTCGTCGGCAGGTAGTAGTAGTTCCGGGTCTTGGTGCCGGGCGTGCTGGTGGCCTCGCCGAGCAGGACCAGGGGGGTCCCGTCCTCGAGGGTGATCGACACGCGGTTCTCGTCGTCCAGCACGAGGGCCTGCGCGCCGCCGGGCGCGCCGGCCAGCGCCAGCGCCGCCGCGACCAGCAGCGGCACGATGCGCGGGGTCAGTCGTCGTGTTTGCATGGTTCTCTCTCCTCGCCGTCGGGTCATGGGGCCGGGTCCACGGCGGGGGACTCGGCAGGGGGGTCGTCCACGAAGATCCAGCCGCTCGCGTCGCGGCCGCGCGCGGTCGCGCTCCGTCCGCCCTCGAACGACCAGGTCACCGTGTACTCGCAGTCGAACTGTCCGGCGGGCAACGTGATCTCGGCCTCGCCCTCGAGCGGGGCGTCGCCGGGCCGCAGCACGATCTGCTTGCGGCGCCGCTCGCCGAAGAACGGGTACTCGAGCGTCACCACCACCACGCGGACCCTCCTGGCGCGGAGCGCCGGGCCATCGCCCGCCGCGCGGATCACGCGGCGCTCGTACGGTGCGTAGAGCGAGACCATCGGCGCGTCGGCGCGCGTCCACTCCGTGTGGTAGGCGCCGCCGCCCTTGAAGGCCCAGCGCGTCCGGAACTCGTACTCGAGCCACCGGAGCGGGTCGTCGTCCCCGCTCCAGCCGTAGACGAGCTTGAGCGCGGGCGTGCCGCGGGTCGCAGCGGCGCGATCGACCACCAGCTCCTTCACGGTGCTGGCGCCCGCGGCGTGCTGCTTGCGCAGCGTGAGGGTGACGCTGTTGACGTAGGTGTCGAAGTCGGGGACGAGGCCGCCGTCCACGGAGACGTGCACCTCACGCTGCCGGAACGCGGGGTCGGCCGGGTTGACCCGCTTGAAGAGCTTCCCCCCGAGGCGCCGGTAGAGGTCGCCGACGTTCACCGTCACCAGCGCGTGGCGCTCGACCGTCGCGCGGTGATCGAAGCGGAGGACCGAGCGCCCCTCGGTCTTCATGTCCTTGAGCCGGAACCCGACGTAGGCGCCGAACCCCGTGGTGTTCCGCGACGAGAGCGCCCCCTGCCCGCCGACGAGGGCGGAGATCGCGCTCGCGATCCCGCCCTGCTGGTCGTCGGGGACCCGGTCCGGCTCCACCGGCGCGAACAGGAGGTCGATGATCTTCGCGTAGACCGCGTCGAGGAGCCCCTGCGTCGCCGGGCTGTCCCCGGCTGTCTTCAAGGTGATGGCGTTGTTCCGACGCAGCTCGTCCACGGCCTTCTCCACGTCCGCTCCGATGAAGTAGACGGTGCCGCCCGCCTTGAACGACGCGCTCTTGCGCACCTCGGCCCAGTCGACCGTGAGCTCGGCCTGGTACGCGTCGGTGAGCCCCTGGAACGCGAGATCGAAGACCAGCGAGACGTCCGGCGTGCTGAGCTGGAAGGACTGCCAGAGGACGCTGGCCTGCGCGGGCGTGAGGTCGAACGCGAGCGCGAGCCGGTTCCCCTCCAGCACCGGCGCGCGGCCCGTGGCGAGCAGCTTCCGCTCCGGCGCGCCCTGATCCAGGATCGCCGAGACCACGGCGTAGCGCCCTTCCTTGAACACGATCGGCCCGCGGAGCACGAGGTCGTCGCGCTCGAGCGTCTTGCGCAGCTCGCGCTGCGCCGCGGCGATCGCCTCCGGCGGCGTCTCGTACAGGACGAGCATGTGCAGGACCGCGCCGCCGCCGGACGCGGTGATGGTGCTGCCGCGGTCGGCGGCGGCGGGGGTGAGGGCGCCGCCGTCGCCGGGCGCGGCGGCCGGGGCAGGCGGCTCGGCCGCCTCCTGCGTGTAGAGCAGGAGCGAGAACTGCGGCACGCCTGCGGCGTCGGTGGCGATCCGGCCCGCGGCCGGGACGTACACCCACTGGCGATCGTCGTTCGCGAGCGGGAAGCACCAGAGCCCCCCCGCCCGGAGGCCGCGATCGACGAGGACGAGCTGGGCCCGGGCGGCCACGGGGAGCGCCAGCGCGAGCGCGAGCGCGAGGACCCTGAGGGCGCGGGTCATCGAGGACCTCCGGGCGCGGGGCCGACGGCGGGCGTCACCGGGGTGGCCTCGGGATCCGGGATCGGCGGCGGCGGCGCCACCGGCGGGCCCGGCGGGACGAGGAAGAGGTAGTCCTGGTCGAGGAGCGTCCGGGAGCCCTTCACGGTCCGCTCGGGCGAGAACCACGAGACGACGTACACGGCGGGCGAGCCGCGATCGCGGTAGAGCGACACCCGCCCGCTCGAGTCGGCGTCGCGGGCGCGGAGGGTGACCTTGCGCTGCAGCTTCGCCCTGCCGCCGATCTGGACGGCGAACTCGAGGAGCGCGCTCGCCACGCCGCGGTCGCGGAAGAGCTGCCGGTCTGCGTCGAACTCGACCACCCGCTTCTCCAGCGGCGGCACGAGGGAGATCGCCGGGTCGCTCGAGCGGAGCCACTCGCCGGCGCCGGCCGGGACGTTGAGCGTCGGGCCGTCGCGGAGGCTCCAGCGGACCTGGTACTCGTAGTCGATCCAGTCCGCGCCCGGCTCGCCGAGCCGGCTGAACACCACCTCCTGCACCGTCCGGCCCGCCTTCACGTCCTCGAGCGAGAAGCGCAGCGTCTTCGTCACCGCCGGCCGGTCGCCGGGGTACCGCTTGCGGAAGTTGACGGCGACGAAGTTGATCGTGTCCTGGAAGGCCTCGAGGTAGTCGCCGTCGAGCCGGAAGTGGATCGCCCGGCGCTCGAACGCCGGATCCCCCATGTCCACGATCCGGAAGTAGCGGGGGTCGTCCTTGAGCGCGCGGTACAGGCCGCCCAGGTTGCCGGCGGTGTCGAGCGGGACCTTGACCGTGGAGTTCTTGGCGAGGGTGATGGAGAAGACGTTGTGCTTCACGTCGGTCCGCTTCTTCAGGACCCACTGGTCGTCGGTGAAGTACTTCGTGTCCTCGGCCCCGCCGAACACCGACGAGAACCACCCGCGCTCCTGGCGGCCGAGGAGCTGGTTGGCCTCGACCGCCGCCTCGCGCTGCGGGTCCGCCGACCACCCCGAGGCCTTGTCGAACATGAGCTCGGTGATCTTGCTGGTGACCGTGTTGAGCACGCCCTCCATGTCGCCGGCCTTGAGGCCGAGCCCGGCGCTCCGATCGAGGACCTCGATCTTGAGGTTGCCGGTCCGCTGGAGGTCGTCCATCACGTCGCGGATCTGGCGGCGCGTGTACTCCTTCTGCTGGTTGGAGATGAGCGAGAAGTGCTTGTAGACGGTGGCCACGTCCGCGGTGACGCGGGCGTCGTAGCCCTTCACGGCGGCCTCGTAGTACGCGTGGATCGCGACCGAGACGTCGGAGGTCGCGCCGTTGAGGGAGTCCCAGAGGAGCGTCGCGCCCTCGGGCGCGAGGAGCGCGGCCACCACCGCGCGCGACCCCGGCGCGAGGGGCGCCTTCCCCGACGTGACGAGCGACCGGGTGAGGCTCCCGCCCTCGCCGCGGCTCGACAGCGTGGCCGAGACCACCTGGAAAGACCCCATCCCCTCCTCACCGTCCGTCGCCTGCAGCAGGGGGACCGGGCCGACGATCCGGCCGGCGGGGACCGACTTCTTCAGCTCCTTCTCCAGCGCCTCGACCGCCTCGGCGGGGAGCGAGAACTCGACCAGCGCGTGAAAGAGGCCGCCGCTCGACGCCCCGTCGACGCCGACGTACTTGAGGCAGAGGAGCTCGTACGTGCCGTCGGGGCGCGTGGCGAGCCGCGGGAGCTGGGGGACGTAGTAGTAGGCGTTCGGGTCGGCGTAGTCCTGCAGGAGCTGCACGCCCTTCACCATCCGCGCCCCGACGTCGAGGTTGACGAGCGCCAGGGCGCGCGGCGCGGCGAGGCAGGCCAGCAGGGCCAGGGCGAGGCGAAGCCGGATCTTCGAGCTCATGGAAGGTCCTCCGAGGGTGAAGGGAGCGAGGGGCGCGCCTCGGGCGGCGAGGTCGCGTCGACGAGGGAGATCCAGTCCGCCCGCTCGGCCCACGGCGACGTCCGGACCTCGCCCGCGGTGGTCACCTCGACGGTGCGCCACTGGAAAGGGCGGTCGAGGCGGACGGGCTGGGAGAACCGGACCGTCGCCACGGCGACGTGGGGCGTCTGCGGCCGGAACGTGACCGCGTGGAGGACGGTCCGCCCCCGCACGCCGGCGGCCCGCACCTCCACGGCCTTGCGCGCGAGGTCGGGCCGCAGCGCGTTGTCGAAGTCGTAGCAGCGGACCTCGAGGATCGCGAAGCCCGGCGGGAGGCTCTGGTTGAGATCGACGCGGCGGAATCGATCCGGGAAGCGCCGCGCGTCGATCTCCAGCGGGACCGCGCCGCTCCCCGCCACGCGCTCGGAGGGCGTGCTCGCGCCGGAGCGCGCGGCGCCCGCGGGGACGAGGCCGGGCGTGCCGGTCACCTCGGCGCGCGGGCGCTCCACGCCCTCGGCC
>JAEYOU010000015.1 GCA_023411405.1 Pseudomonadota bacterium
GTGCCGGAGACGAACGTCCGCGCCCCGCGGGCCGGCACCTCGAACACCGTCGGCCGGCCGAGGAGCTCCGGGTTCGCGCGCGCGTAGGCGAGGCCGAGGTTGAAGCTCGAGACGCCGTTCTCGGTCCCGAGGCAGAACACGCGATCGTCGCCGCCGTCGTGGAGCGCCCACGGCGTCGAGGTGCGGCCGCCGTACTGGAGCCACAGCTCGTTGAAGCTCGCGGCCACCTCGCCCGCGGGGAGCCCCGCCGCGCCCGGGAAGAAGCAGACGTACGCGAGCCGGAGGACCGGGTTCACGACGCAGCTCCAGCCGAGGGAGCGCGCCGGCGCGATCGCGCCCATCACGAAGTCCGAGTGGCCGATCATGCCCGGGACCTCGCCGAGGTCCGCGGTGCCGCCCGCGCGGAGCGGCGCCTTCCCGAGGTCGTCGAACGTCGCGCCCTGCGCGAGCCGGCCGGTGGGATCGAACTCGGTCCCGACCGGCGCGGACATGAACCGATCCGCGGCGAGGCTGATCCGGCAGCCCGCGGCGAGGAACGGCGCCCCGAGCGTGTTGTGGCGGACGAGGTTCACGAGCTGTGCGGCGCCCCCGTCGTTCCGGACGCGGATCACCGAGTGGTAGGCCGGCTCGCCCGGGACCACGACGTCGAGCTTCTCGAACGAGAGCGGCAGCGCCGGCGCCGGGCTCTCGAGCCGCGACCGCGCCCACGCCGCGCCGGTCTCCGGATCCTCGCCCACCGCCACGAGCCGCCAGGCCTCGTTGGCGCCCCAGCCGTGCACCGGGTGGGCGACGCCGTCCACCACGCACGCGCCGCCGAAGCTCGGCGTGCACGGGAAGTCGCCGGCGATGTGGTGGAGCAGCTTCACCTTCCAGTACGGTGCGTGAACCTCCTCGGACCACGGCGCGCCCGAGGTGTCGCGGAAATCGGGGACCCAGTGCGCGTTGAGGACGCTCGCGCCGCGCCGCGCGCCGAACACGGGGACCATCCCGCCGACCGCCTCCACGACGGCCACCACCTGGTCGTTCGAGAGGACCACCGCCTGCCTGCCCATGTACTCGACACGCCTGGCTTCGGTCGTGGCCACGAGGGACCTCCTCACCGGACCGACACCCACACACTAGCCCCGATCCCGAGCCCGTGAACGAGCCCGAGCCCGATCCCGAGGAGTGGAGTTCCCGTACCGTGGAACGCACGTGCGCCCGCCGGGGGCGTCGAGGAGCCGGACCCCGAGCGCTACTGCGCCGCCTCGCCGACCCGGTCCACCCCGGTCCGCGGATCGCGCTCGACCACGTAGCGCGCCACCGGCGGGACGCCCTTCCGCGCGTCGAGGTAGGCCCGGTAGCTCGGCGCGTACCAGCCCCGCGCCTCGAACACCTCCGCGTCCACGCCCAGCAGCGCCAGCGACAGCTCGCACGCCTCGCGCGCCGCGCCCGCGCCCGCGACCGCGTGGACGACGTAGTCGCACAGCCCCTGCCGCCGCGCGTAGGCCTCGACGAGCGGCTGCGCGGGCCGGGCCACGAGGAACCGGGCCCCGCAGCGCTCGGCCATCCCGAAGTCGATGACGTCGTCGAAGACGAAGAGGAGCTCCTCGGGATCGAGGCCGCGGCGCGCGCAGAGGTGCTCGAGCGCGAGCCGCTTGTCGAGGAACCCCATGTACAGCGCGTCGAGGCGGTCGCGCTCCGCCAGCGCGAGGGCGGCCGGGTCCCGCTGCCCCGAGATGACGACCATCGGCGGGATGGCCGCGCTCCCGCCGCGCCGCCACAGGGCGTAGCGGAGGAGGTTCAGCCCCATCGCGTCGATCTCGTTGAACGCCGCGGGCGCGCCCGGGCCCTTCTGCCCGGTCCCGAGCACGCCGTCCCAGTCGAGCACGACCGCCCGGCAACGCGCGAGCCGCTCCGCGAGCCGCTCGGGCGCGGTGGCGAACCGCTCGGCGCCGAAGAGCCGCGCCACCTCCGCGGGCGTGCGCCCCTCGCCCGCCTCAGCCAAGGAGGCCCATCCGCACGAGGTCCTGGACGTCGAGGAGCCCCAGCGGCCGGTCCGCCTCGACCACCACGACGTTGTCCACCTTGTGGTCCTGGAACATCTTCGCCGCCTCGTAGAGGAGCGCGTCGGCGGAGAGCGTGAGCGGCTTGGCGCTGTGCCCGACCTGCGCGATGGCGCGGGAGAGGATCCCGGTGCCGTCCTTCTGGAGGTCGCGCCGGAGATCGCCGTCCGTGAACACCCCCGCGAGGCGGCCCTGGGCGTCGGTGAGGGCCACGGCGCCGAGGCGCGACTCGGTCATCTTCACCAGCGCCTCGGAGACCGGCGCGTCGACGGCGCAGATCGCCTTGACGCCCGAGCCCATCGCCTCGCGCACGCGGACCGTCATCAGGGTCGTGTGCTCGAAGAACTGGCTCGTGCCGACCTCCGTGAGCGCGTGATCGCAGAGCCGCTGGAGCACGCTCCAGGGGACCGTGCACACGTCGGCGCCGGCGAGCAGCGCCGAGCGCACGTGCTCGGGGTGGCGCACCGACGAGTACATGATCTTGGTCGTGTACCCGTAGCGCGCCTTCACCTCGGCGCACTGCGCGAACAGGCGGTTCGCGTCCTGCCCCTGGTCGTGCAGGCGGCCGGCGAGCGGGCAGACGAAGGCGGCCCCCGCCTCCATCGCCATGTACGCCTGGTTGAGCGAGTAGACGAGGTGGACGTTGACGCGGTTGCCGGCCTTGGTGAGCGTGTTGCAGGCGCGGAGCGCCTCGAGGCCGACCGGCACCTTGAACACCGGCTTGCGCTGGAGCGGGAGCGCGAGGATCTGCTCCGCCGCGGCGACGATCTCGTCGTGGGTCCGGCCGAGCGCCTCGACCTGGAGGTCCGGCACCATGCTCGAGAGCTTGACGATGGCCCCCGAGATGTCGGTGATGCCGTGCTTGTGCATGAACGTGGGGGTGGTGGTGAGCGCCTTCACGAAGCCGAGCTTGAACGCCGCCTCGATCTCCTTGAAGTCCACCGAGTCCAGGTACAGTTCCATCCGCGGTTCCTCCGGTGAAGCCGGTTCGACTCGTGCCCGTGCCCGCGCCCGTGAGCGCCGACCGTGGCGGTCTCTCACTCCCCCAGCTGCTTGCGCACGAGGGCGTCGAGCTCGAGCAGCGGCGCGAGGAAGGCCTCGAGCTTGTCGAGCGGGTACTGGCTGGCCGCGTCGCAGTGGGCGCGGGCCGGATCGGGGTGCGTCTCGATGAAGAGCCCGTCCACCCCGGCGGCCACCGCCGCCCGGGCGAGCACGGGCATGAACTCGCGCAGGCCGCCGCGCGGGTCGGCGCTGGGGATCCCGTAGCGCCGGACCGAGTGGCCGATGTCGAAGACGACGGGGTAGCCCAGCGCGCGGAAGTGGTGGAACGCGCGCGGATCGACGACGAGGTCGTTGTAACCGAAGGTGTAGCCACGCTCGGTGACGACGATCTTGCGCGACCCGGCGTCCTCCACCTTCTTCACCGGCTTGGCCATGTTCTCGGGGGCGAGGAACTGGCCGTGCTTGAGGTTCACGACCCGGCCGGTCTTCGCGACGCCCACCACCAGGTGCGACTGCATGCACAGGTAGGCGGGGATCTGCAGCACGTCGGCGACGTCGGCCGCCGCGGCCACCTGCTCCGGGTAGTGCACGTCGGTGACCACCGGGAGGCCCGAGCGCTCCTTCACCTTGCGGAGGATCGCGAGCCCCTCGTGCAGGCCGGGGCCGTGGTCGAACGCGAGGTCGCTCCGGTTGTCCTTCATGAACGACGACTTGTAGACGATCGGGATCGCGAGCCGGCGCCCGAGCTCCACCAGCCGATCGGCCGTGCGGAGCATGAGGTCCTCGTCCTCGACCACGCACGGACCGGCCATCAAGAACGGCCGCGGTCCGCCCAGCACGACGTCTCCGAGCTGCACCTTCACCTTCGACATCCACGTCCTCCCGTTGGGGCCCCTCGGCGGCGGGGCATTATGGCGTATCGCCGACCTGCGCGGGATGAAAGATGCCGTGGCGGGCGAGCGCTCGCACGGTCGCGTGGAGGGGCGAGATGCCCCCGCCCGCCTGCTCCCCTCGGGCGGGGCCGGCCTGACCGTGTACGCCGTGCGCAAGATGCTGGTGGGCCGGCTCGCCGGCCTGCCCCGCAAGGGAACGGGGCGTAGCCGCACCCACGCATCAGGAGGGAGATCATGAAGCGCATGAAGAGTCGTCTCTACGGCACCCTGTGGACCGGCCTCCTGGCCGCCGCGCTGCTCACCCCCGACCTCGCGAGAGGCGCCGGGCTCACCATCGAGGGCTTCTACGGCCTCACGCGCCCGCCCGAGACCAGCATCTCGAACGCGCTCGAGGACAGGAACATCTTCGACGACTCGCTCCAGCTCGCCGGCGCGGACGTGCTGATCCGGCTGGGCCTGTTCGAGTTCGGCGCCATCGCCGACGTGAACTGGGGTGAGGGGAGCGCCACCCAGAGCGCGATCGGCGGGCTCGCCGGCATCGCGCTGCCGCTCGGCCCCGCCCGGCTCGACCTGCTCGGCGAGCTGGGCGGACAGCGGTACGGGAACCTGGCCCGCAACCCGAACCTCGCCGGGAACGACACCGGGGACAAGTGGCTCGCCTACCTCGGCCTCCGCCCCGGCCTCGCGTTCAAGGTGGGCGGCCCCGGCCCGGGCCTCAGCGTCGGTGTCTGGACGTTCGCGCGCTGGGATCTCCAGAAGGAGAACGTCCCGGTGTCGTTCGAAGGCGGCGGGACCGGCGACTACGAGCTCGGCGGCGTCACGCTGGGCGCGACGCTGCGCGTCGGGGTGGATTTCTAGGAGCCGCGGGACCGGCGCGGGTAGAACTCGGGCATGCCCACCGAGCCGCCCGAGCTCACCCGCGACGACCTCCTCCGCTACGGCCGCCAGCTCGTGCTCCCCGAGCTCGGGGAGCACGGGCAACGGCGGCTCCGCGCCGCGCGCGTGCTGCTGGTCGGCGCCGGCGGCCTCGGCTCGCCGGTCGCGCTCTACCTCGCCGCGGCGGGGATCGGCACCCTCGGGATCGTCGAGCCCGATCGGGTGGACGTCTCGAACCTCCAGCGCCAGGTGCTGCACGGCACGCGCGACGTGGGGCGCAAGAAGCTCGCCTCGGCCACGGACCGGCTGCGCGACCTCAACCCGGGCGTGGAGGTCGTCGCCCACGACGCCTGGTTCTCGGCCGAGAACGCGCTCGCGCTGGCGCGCGCGTACGACCTCGTCGTGGACGGCACCGACAACTTCATCGCGCGGTACCTCGTGAACGACGCCTGCGTGCTCGCGGGCAAGCCCAACGTGCACGGCGCGGTGTTCCGGTTCGAGGGGCAGGCGACCATCTTCTGCGCGCCCTCGGGCCCCTGCTACCGCTGCCTCTACCCCGAGCCGCCGCCGCCCGAGCTCGTGCCGAACTGCGCCGAGGGCGGCGTGCTCGGCGTCGTCCCCGGGCTCGTGGGCCTCCTCCAGGCGACGGAGGTGGTGAAGTGGGTGGCGGGGATCGGGACGCCGCTCGTCGGCCGGCTGCTCCTCGTGGACGCGCTCGGCCCCGAGTTCCGGACGGTCCACGTCCGCCCCGACCCGCGCTGCCCCGCCTGCGGTACGCGCGAGCTCCGGGAGGTGCGCGCCGTCACGTTCTCCTGCGC
>JAEYOU010000017.1 GCA_023411405.1 Pseudomonadota bacterium
CCCCTGCTTCGCAGGGGCCCCCACCCCGCGTTACATATGCACGGCATGACGGCGACCTCCATGCTCGTCCTCCGCTCCCTCGACGAGGCCGCCGCCTCGGGCGCGCTCCGCGGCGGCGCGGTCGCCATCGGCAACACGGACGGCGTGCACCTCGGGCACCGGGCGCTCCTCGAGGTCGCCCGGTCTCTTGCGCCGACGGCGGGCCTGCTCACCTTCGACCCCCATCCCGTCCAGGTGCTGCGCCCCGAGCGCGCGCCGCCGCTCCTCACGCCGCTGCCGCGCAAGCTGGAGCTGCTCGGCACGCTCGGCCTCGGCGCGGCGGTCGTCCAGCCGTTCGACCGCGCCTACGCGGCGACGCCCGCGGCGGAGTTCGTCGCGCGCGATCTCGCGGGGAAGCTGGGCGTGGCCCACGTCGTCGTGGGCCAGGACTTCACCGCCGGCCGGGAGCGCGCGCGGGTGGACGCGCTCCGGCCGCTCCTCGCCGCGCACGGGATCGCGCTCCACCTCGTCGAGCCGGTGACCGCCGACGGGCTCGTGGTCTCCTCGACGAAGATCCGCGAGTTCGTCCTCGAGGGGAACGTGGAGGCGGCCGGCGAGCTCCTCGCGCGCCCCTACGACGTCGACGCCGAGGTCGTCCGCGGCGCCGGGCGCGGGCGGGCGTTCGGCTTCGCCACCGCCAACCTCGGGACGGCGCAGCTCCTCCCCGCCAACGGGGTGTACGTGGTGTCGGCCTGGCTCGGCTCACCCGGCGCCGGGCCGCCGCTCGCGGGGGTGTGCAACGTGGGCGTGAAGCCCACCGTCGAGGCCGCGGGGGGCGTCGTGGCGGAGGTGCACCTCCTCGACCTCGACGGCCGCGAGCTCTATGGCGTACGGATGCGGACGGCGTTCCTGCGCCGGCTGCGCGACGAGCGGCGCTTCCCGTCGATCGAGGCGCTGCGCGCGCAGATCGAGCGTGACGTGGAGGCCGCGAAACGGTTCTTCACCGAGCGCTGAAGGGCGCCGGCGTCGATGTGGGCGGGAGCGCACTCTTCTCGCGCTTTCCCTGCGATTTCGCGGTGCTCGGCGCCGGGCCCCTTCCTTGACCCTCCGCGCGACCGGCTGCTACTTTCCGAGAGCCCGGGGCTGGTTCGCCCGGATCCCATCTCGCTCGCCTCTCGAAGAGGAACGCTCATGTCCGGACGGCTCGGCGAACTCCTGGTGCGGGAGAACCTCATCTCCCTCCAGCAGCTGCAGAAGGCCCAGGAGGAGCAGCGCAGGACCGGCGGCCGCATCGGCTCGCTGCTCGTGAAGCAGGGCGCCCTCGCCGAGGCGGACCTCACCGGCTTCCTCTCGAAGCAGTACGGCGTGCCGGCCATCTCGCTCAAGGACTTCGACATCGACGAGGAGGTCCTGAAGCTCATCCCCAAGGCCACGGCCGAGAAGCACCAGGTCATCCCGGTGAACCGGGCCGGCTCCTCGCTCATCGTGGCCATGAGCGACCCGTCGAACATCTTCGCCATCGACGACGTCAAGTTCCTCACCGGCTACAACGTCGAGGTCGTGGTCGCCTCCGAGCAGGCCATCAAGGAGGCCATCGACCGGCACTACGCGGAGAAGGGGCCGGATCTCGACGAGGTGATGCAGGGGTTCGACGACTCCGAGGTGGCGGTCGTCGAGGACGGCGGCGAGGACGCGAGCGTCGTCGACCTGGAGAAGAGCGCCGAGGAGGCGCCGGTCGTCAAGCTGGTGAACCTGATCCTCCTCGACGCCATCCGCAAGGGCGCCTCCGACATCCACGTCGAGCCGTACGAGAAGGACTTCCGGGTCCGCTTCCGCATCGACGGCGTGCTGTACGAGGTGATGAAGCCGCCGATGAAGCTGCGGAACGCGATCATCTCCCGCCTCAAGATCATGTCCGAGCTGGACATCTCGGAGCGCCGGCTCCCGCAGGACGGCCGCATCAAGCTGAAGCTGGGCAAGGGCAAGGAGATGGACTTCCGCGTCTCCATCTGCCCGACCCTCTTCGGCGAGAAGGTGGTGATGCGCCTCCTCGACAAGTCAAACCTCCAGCTCGACATGACCAAGCTCGGGTTCGAGGAGAAGCAGCTCAAGGACTTCCTCGAGGCCATCGACCGGCCGTACGGCATGGTGCTCGTCACGGGTCCCACCGGCTCGGGCAAGACCACCACGCTCTACTCGGCGCTCTCGAAGCTCAACGAGGTGTCCTGGAACATCTCCACCGCCGAGGACCCGGTCGAGTTCAACTTCTTCGGCATCAACCAGGTGCAGATGCACGAGGACATCGGCCTCAACTTCGCGGCCGCCCTCCGCTCCTTCCTGCGGCAGGACCCCGACATCATCATGGTCGGCGAGATCCGCGACTTCGAGACCGCCGAGATCGGCGTCAAGGCGGCGCTCACCGGCCACCTGGTGCTCTCCACGCTGCACACCAACGACGCGCCCGGGACCGTCTCCCGCCTCCTCAACATGGGCATCGAGCCGTTCCTCGTGACCGCGTCGCTCAACGCCATCGTCGCCCAGCGCCTCTGCCGCCGCCTCTGCCCGGACTGCAAGAAGCCGGCGACCGACGTGGACGAGGCTGCGCTCCTCGACGCCGGCATCGCGCCCGAGGAGATCGGCACCTTCCAGCCGATGGCCCCGGCCGGCTGCAAGACGTGCAACGACCGTGGCTACAAGGGCCGCGTCGCCGTGTACGAGGTGATGCCGATGTGGGACGGGCTCAAGGAGCTCGTCATCCAGGGCTGCTCGGCGGCGGAGCTGAAGCAGGAGGCGATCCGGCTCGGCTTCCACACCCTGCGCATGAGCGCCCTCAACAAGGTGAAGGGGGGCATGACCAGCCTCTCCGAGGCCATCGGCAACACCGCGCCGGACAAGTTCTGAGAGGACGCCCGTGGCCAACCTGCACCAGCTCCTCAAGGCGATGGTCGAGAAGGGGGCGTCCGACCTCCACGTCACCACCGGCTCGCCGCCCCAGCTCCGGATCGACGGCAGCCTGGTCCCGCTCAAGACCCCGCCGCTCACGCCGGTGGAGACGAAGCAGCTCTGCTACTCCATCCTGACCGACGCGCAGAAGCATCGGTTCGAGGAGGAGAACGAGCTCGACCTCTCCTTCGGGGTGAAGGGGCTCTCCCGCTTCCGCGCCAACGTGTTCATGCAGCGCGGCGCGGTGGCCGGCGCCTTCCGCACCATCCCCTTCAAGATCCTCACCTTCGCCGAGCTGGGCCTCCCGCCGGTCGTCGCCGAGCTGGCCAAGAAGCCCCGCGGGCTGGTGCTCGTCACGGGCCCGACCGGCTCCGGCAAGTCGACGACGCTCGCCTCGATCATCGACAAGATCAACACCGACCGGCACGAGCACATCATCACGATCGAGGATCCGATCGAGTACCTGCACCCGCACAAGAACTGCCTCGTCAACCAGCGCGAGGTGGGGGCCGACACCGGGTCGTTCAAGAAGGCGCTCAAGTACATCCTGCGGCAGGACCCGGACGTCGTGCTCATCGGCGAGATGCGCGACCTCGAGACCGTCGAGGCCGCGCTCGTGATCTCCGAGACCGGCCACCTTGCGTTCGCCACCCTGCACACGAACAGCGCGGTCCAGACCATCAACCGCATCCTCGACGTCTTCCCGCCCTACCAGCAGCCCCAGGTCCGCGCGCAGCTCTCGTTCGTACTCGAGGGCGTGCTCACCCAGAACCTCCTCCCGCGCGCGGGCGGGCCGGGCCGCGTCCTCATCATCGAGGTCATGGTCCCGAACCCCGCCATCCGGAACCTCATCCGCGAGGACAAGGTCCACCAGGTGTACTCGCAGATGCAGGTCGGCCAGTCGAAGTTCGGCATGCAGACCTTCAACCAGTCGCTGGTCGCGGCGGTGGCGAAGCGGCTCATCACCGTCGAGGAGGCGATGAACCGGTCGTCGGACGCCGAGGAGCTCAAGAACCTGCTCAGCAACGCCGCCGGGGCGATGCGCCCGCCGATGCCCGGGCGCTGACCCGAGTTCGACCGGCCGTCACCCCTGCGGTAGGATGGGGGGCCGAGCCGAGAGGATCCCATGGCCGAAGCCGCCGTCGCGACGAAGACCAAGCCCGCCGCCCCCAAGGTCTGGAAGTGGTCCGGGAAGACCAAGTCGGGCGAGGTGCGCGCGGGCGAGATGGAGGCGGGGGACGCGGGCGCCGTCGAGGCGCGCCTGCGGCAGATGGGGATCGAGCCGACGAAGGTCCGGAAGAAGCCTGCGGAGATCCAGCTCAGCCTGCCCGGCCTCGGCGGCGTGACGACCAAGGACATCCTGGTCTTCACCCGGCAGTTCTCCGTGATGATCGACGCCGGCCTGCCGCTGGTCCAGGCGCTCGAGATCATCGGGACGCAGGCCGACAACCCGGCCTTCCGGAAGGTGCTCCTCCAGATCAAGACGCGGGTGGAGTCCGGCTCGACGTTCGCGGACGCGCTGGGCGAGCACCCGAAGGCGTTCGACGAGCTCTTCGTCCAGCTCGTCCGCGCGGGCGAGATCGGCGGTATCCTCGACACCATCCTCCAGCGCCTCGGCGCCTACATCGAGAAGAACGAGAAGCTGAAGCGCAGGGTGAAGGGCGCGATGGTCTACCCGGCCATCGTCCTCCTCATCTCGTTCGGCGTGGTCGGGGTCCTCATCGGGTTCGTGGTCCCCACCTTCGAGAAGATGTTCAGGGACATGGGCGGCGCGCTCCCCGGGCCCACCCAGCTCCTCATCGACATCTCGCACAACTTCACGGGGAGCTGGTACCTCTACATCGGCGTGCCCATCGCGGTGTTCGTGGCGTTCAAGCTCGCCACCCGGAAGGGCCAGGGCCAGCTCGTCTGGCACAAGGTCGTGCTGAAGATGCCGATGTTCGGCTCGCTGGTGCGGAAGGTGGCCGTGGCGCGGTTCACGCGCACCCTCGGGACGATGATCTCGTCGGGCGTCCCCATCCTCGACGCGCTGGAGATCGTGGCGCGGTCGGCCGGCAACCGGGTCATCGAGAACGCCATCCTCTACGTGCGCGCGAAGATCTCCGAGGGCAAGAACATCGCGACCCCGCTCGCCGAGACCAAGGTCTTCCCGGCCATGGTGGTCCAGATGATCGGCGTCGGCGAGGCGACCGGCGCGATGGACGCGATGCTCGGCAAGATCGCCGACTTCTACGACGACGAGGTGGACGTCGCGGTCGCGGCCCTGACCTCCATGATCGAGCCGCTCATGATGGTCTTCCTCGGCGGCACCGTCGGCTTCTTCATGATCGCGATGTACCTGCCGATCTTCACGATGGCCGGGAACGTCCACTAGCGAGGGGCGGCGCGTGCCGGAGCTGGAGGTCGCGGTGGCCGCCGAGCGGCCCGTCCCGCACGGGCCGCCGGAGGACGATCCGCTCCACCGGAAGCTCGTCTGGATCACCCTCTTCCGCGTCGGATGGGTGACCGTCCTCCTGGGCGGCGCCGCGGCCGTCAGCTGGGGATCGGACACGGGCCTGGAGGCTGCCCGCCCGCTCTTTCCGCTGGTGATCGCCAGCTACCTCGCCTCCATCGCGCTCGGCGTGCTGCTCAGGCGGGGCCGCGGTCTCTTCGCCCTCGCCCACCTGCAGGTGGCCCTCGACGTGGCGCTGGCCGCGGCCGTCGTCGCGCTCACCGGGCTCGCGGAGAGCGTCTTCGTCTTCATGTACTCGCTCGCGATCGTGAGCGGGGCCATCCTCCTGTACCGGCGCGGCGCGCTCCTCGCCGTCAGCCTGGCGCTGCCCGTCCACTTCGCCATGCAGCTCGCCCAGGGCTGGCGCGTGGCGCCGTGGCCGCTCCTCCTGGTGCACGGCGGCGCCTTCGTGGTCACCGCCGCGCTCGCCTCCTACCTGGCCGACGCGCTCCGCCGGACCGGCGAGCGGCTCGCCGAGCGCGAGGGTGATCTCGCCGCCATCACGGCGCTCCACGAGTCCATCGTCCAGTCCGTCACGAGCGGCCTCGTCACCCTCGATCTCGAAGGGCGGGTGACCTTCCTGAACCACGCCGGCGAGCAGATGCTTGGGGTCTCGGGCCGCGAGCTCCGGTCGGGGACACGGTCCGGGTGGCTCGCGAGGTTCGAGGACACGGCCCGCGGCGAGACCGACTACGCCGCGCCCGGCGGCCAGCGCCTCCGGCTCGGCTACTCGAGCTTCCGGCTGTTCGGGCGAGGCGGCGAGGCGGTCGGGACCGCGATCATCTTCCAGGACCTCACGCAGCTGCGGGCGATGGAGGAGCGGGTCGCGCGGAGCGAGCGGCTCGCCGACCTGGGCCGGCTCGCGGCCGGGCTCGCGCACGAGCTCCGCAACCCGCTCGCGTCGATCATGGGGGCCCAGGAGCTCCTCGCGCAGGCCCCGGGGCTCGACGAGGAGAACCGGCGGCTCATGGAGATCGCCCTGCGCGAGTCGTCCCGGCTCGAGCAGCTCGTCACCCGGTTCCTGGAGTTCGCGCGCCCCGCCCCGCCGCGCCGGATGCCGTGCGACCTCGCCGCCATCGCCGACGAGACGCTCGACGCGTTCCGGAACGACCCCGCGTCGGCGCGGATCGAGCTCGCTCGCGACCTGTCGCCGGCCCGGATCGACGGCGATCCCGACCAGCTCCGCCAGGTGCTCTGGAATCTGGTCCTGAACGCCGCGCAGGCGGCCGGGGACCCGGAGCGCCGCGGGCCCGGGCACGTGCGCGTCACGAGCGGCGAGGACGGGGACGGCGCGTACCTCGTGGTGGACGACGACGGCCCCGGCATCCCCCCTGAGCACCGCGAGCGGATCTTCCTCCCGTTCTTCACGACGAAGCCGCTCGGGACGGGGCTCGGGCTCGCGAACGTCCACCAGCTCGTGGACGCCCATGGCGGCACGACCTCGGTCGAGGCATCGCCTGCCGGTGGCGCGCGGTTCTGGGTCTGGTTCCCCATCGAGGCGCGCGCGCCGCAGGCGAGGTAGGATCCGCGTATGGCCTCGATCCTCGTCGTCGACGACGAGCGCTCCATGCGCGAGTTCCTGGAGATCCTGCTCCGCAAGGAGGGGTACGACGTCGAGGTGGCGAGCGAGACGAGCGCCGCCCTGGCGCGGGCGGGGCAGGGCGACCTCGACCTCGTGATCACCGACCTCCGCCTCGGGAAGGAGTCGGGCCTGGACGTGCTCCGAGGCGTGAAGGAGCACTCGCCGTCCACCGAGGTGGTGATGGTCACGGCCTTCGCCACCACCGAGAACGCGATCCAGGCGATGAAGCTGGGGGCGTACGACTACGTCCAGAAGCCCTTCAAGGTGGACGAGCTCAAGCTCGTCGTCGCGAAGGCGCTCGAGCACCGCTCCCTCGTCGCCGAGAACCGGGTGCTCCGGCGCAGGGCAGGGCCGCTCTCGTCCGACGAGCTCCTGGGTCGCGCGCCGGCGATCGCCGAAGTGCGGGAGGTGGTCGAGAAGGTCGCGCCCGGGAGGAGCACCGTGCTCATCACCGGCGAGAGCGGCGCGGGCAAGGAGGTGGTCGCGCGCGCGATCCACCGGCGCAGCGGCCGGCACGATCAGCCGTTCGTCGCCGTCAACTGCGGGGCGATCCCCGAAGGCCTCATCGAGTCGGAGCTGTTCGGCCACGAGAAGGGCGCGTTCACGGGGGCCGCCGAGGCGCGCGCCGGGCTCTTCGAGGTGGCCGGCACGGGGACCCTGTTCCTCGACGAGGTGGGCGAGCTCCCGCCCCCGATGCAGGTCCGGCTCCTCCGCGCGCTCCAGGAGCGGCGCATCCGCCGCGTCGGGGGCGCCCGGGACCTCCCGGTCGCGGCGCGCATCGTGGCCGCGACAAACCGTGACCTCGCGGCCGAGGTCCAGCGCGGCCAGTTCCGCGAGGACCTCTTCTACCGGCTCAACGTCATCCCCATCCACGTCCCGCCGCTGCGCGAGCGCCGCGAGGACCTCCCGGCCTTCGTCGGCCACTTCCTCGAGCGGTTCGCCGTCGAGCAGGGCCGCCCGACACCGCGGCTCGCGCCCGAGACCGAGCGGCTCCTGCTCGCGCACGACTGGCCGGGCAACGTGCGCGAGCTCGCGAACGTGATCGAACGCGCGATGGCGCTCACGCCCAGCGACGTGCTGGAGCCGGCGGCGCTCCCGCCCGCGCTCCGGGGCCGGGCGGCCGCGCCCAACGGTTCCGCGCCCCCCGGGCTCCCGGAGAGCGGGATCGATCTGCAGGCGCACCTCGACGGGATCGAGCGCGCGCTCCTGGAGGAGGCGCTGGCGCGGACGGGCGGGGTGAAGACCGAGGCGGCCCGCCTGCTCAGCCTCACCTTCCGCTCGCTCCGGTACCGGCTCGCGAAGTACGGCATCGGCGGCGGCGAGTAGCGGACCCGTGCCGGCTCAGCCCGGGCCGGGGACCGGGAGCGCTCCGCCCGCGCGCACGGCGGCCTCCGGGATGGAGACGAGCTGCGGGGGACCCGACCCGACGCGCAGCCGCGCCGGCCCGGTCGAGAGCGACGCCGCCACGAGATCCGTCGGCACCGGGACCGTGAGCGCCCACGCTCCCGAGGCGTCCGCGGCGGCGAACGCGCGCCACGCGAGGCGGCGGCCGTGGACGACGAGCGGCACCTCGAGGACGACCCGGGTCCCGGGCGTCCCGCGCCCGCGCAGCCGGGCCCCCGCGACCACCTCGTAGGTCCAGAGGACGGGCAGCGCGCCGGCGATGCCCTGGACGGTCCGGGAGGAGGCGAACACCGGCATGAGGTGTGCGAAGTGGCGGACCCCGAGCTCCGGGACGCCGGAGCCGCCGAGGAGGAGCGGCGACGACGGCACCTCGGCGAGCCAGCGCGGCGAGAGGTTCGGGCCGGCGAAGGGCACCGGCGCGGTCGCACCGCGGACACGGCCGAACAGGTTCGCCGCGCCGCCGACCACGAAGCCCACCCGGCGGCGCGCGAGCAGCGACAGGAGCTCGTGCTCGCCGGCGCGGTACGCGCGCTCTGCGTCCTCGTACGCGGCGGGGTCGGGGTACGGTCCGAACCCGGTGGCCACCACGGGGCGGCCGGCCACGACGAGGAAGGCGTTCCCGAGGTCCCACGGAGCGAGCACGCC
>JAEYOU010000440.1 GCA_023411405.1 Pseudomonadota bacterium
GAGGAACGCGAGCCGCTGCTCGGGCGCGGCGGAGCGCGGGGCGGCGGCCAGCGCCTCCCCCACCCGCCGCCGCCCCTCGTTCTCGGCGGTGCCGGGCGCAGGGCGGCGCTCGCCCTTCGTGAGCACCGCCCGCGTCTTCTCGAACAGCTCCTGGAGGAGGCGGCCCTTCCACTCGGTCCAGGTGCGGGGGCCGACGGTGGCGATGTCCGCGTAGGTGAGGAGGTACAGCTTCTCGAGCCGGTCGAGGGTCTCGACCTCCTCGGCGAACGCGTGGATGAGATCGGGATCCGAGAGGTCGCGCCGCTGCGCGATGTGCGACATGCGGAGGTGCTTCGCGACGAGCCACTCGATGTCCGCGGCGTCGGCCGGGTCCACGCCGAGCCGGGTGCACGCCTCGACGGCGATCTCCGCCCCGCGCACCGAGTGGTCCTTGCCGCTCCCCTTCCCGATGTCGTGGAAGAGCGTCCCCAGGTAGAGCGCCAGCGGCCGCTGCTGCCCCTGCATGAGCGCGCCGAGCACCGGCTCCTGCACGTCGCCGCAGCGCAGCGCGAAGAGCCGGCGCACGGCGAAGAGCGTGTGAACGTCGACGGTGTAGACGTGGTAGAGGTCGATCTGCCGCCGCGCCGTCACGCGCGCGAATTCGGGGAGCACGTGCGGCAGCACGCCGATCTCGTGCATCAGCGCGAGGAAGCGCCCGCGCGTCCCCGGCCGCGTGAAGCAGGCGAGCAGCTCCTGGTTGAGCTCCGGGTCCTGGGCCGCCTCGGGGGGCAGCTCGGTCGCGACCTGCGCCGCGAGGTCTCGCGCGTACGGGTACAGATCGAGGTTCTCGCGGTCGGCCGCGGCGAACAGGCGGACGAGCGCGGCCGGGGAGCGGCGCAGCACGTCCTTGTCCACCACGGTGAGCCGCCCGCGGAACACCTTGAGCTCCCCGCCCGGGAGGAACCGATCGGCGGCGCGGGTCGGCTGTCCCTGGAGGATCGTCACCGGGCGCTCCGCCCCGATCACCGCCGCGGGCGGCGGCACCATGCGCCAGCCGGTGGCGTTCTGCGGCTCGAGGCAGCGGTCCACGATCGCGTCGCACGCGACGATGACCGTCTTCGCGGCGAGGTAGTAGTGCCGCATGAACTCCTCGACCGCCGGCGAGCCGGGGTGGTCGGCGTACCCCATCGCCGCGGCCACCTGGGGCTGGATGTCGAAGGTGAGCTGGTCCCACTTGCGGCCGGCGAGGAGGTGCATCTCGTTCCGGACCCGCCAGAGGAAGTCGCGGGCCCGGCGCATCTCGCGGATCTCCCGCTCGGGCAGGAGGGCGCGCGAGAGCAGCTCGGTGATGCCGGCGACCTTGAACCGGACGCGCGCGAGCCAGAGCGCCGACTGGAGATCTCGCAGCCCGCCCTCGGACTCCTTGAGGTTCGGCTCGAGCAGGTAGAGGGAGTCGCCGAACCGCTCGCGCCGCGCGCGCATCTCGTCCAGCTTGTCGGCCAGGAACTTCTCGACCTTGGCGGCGGAGAGGCCGTGCAGCTCCTCGCGCTCGAGCGCGCGGAACAGGTCGCGGTCCCCCGCGAGGTGGCGGAGGTCGAGGAGCGCGGTCCGGGCGGTGTGGTCCTCGGACGCGAGCCGGTCGCACGTCGCGAGGTCGCGGACCGAGTAGCCCACCTCGAGCTTGAGATCCCAGAGCGCGTACACGAGCCGCTCCGCGGCGAGCTTCACGAACGGGTCGGGCTTCCCGTCCGCGTGGAGCACGAGGAGATCGAGGTCGCTGTACGGCGCGAGATCGCGGCGGCCGTAGCCGCCGATGGCGATGAGGGAGACGGGGCTCGGCGGGTGGGCCTTGCCGGCCTCCGCGATCGCGCGCGACCAGAGCTGGTCGACGATCCGGTCCGTGGCCGCGCTCTGGAGCCGGACGACGGTGTGCCCGCTCCCGCCCGCGCGGTGCACCTCCTCGACGAACTTGCGGGCGGCGAGGAAGTCGGCCTTCGGATCGCCGGTGAGGGGCGGCAGCTCCTGGACGCGGGTCTCGAACTCGAAGGCAGGATAGGCGGGGAGGCTGGTGAGGGCGTCGGGCGGAGGTGGCATCGGGTCGGGGGAGTATAGTCGGCGAGCTCGCTCTGCCCTTGCTTCGGCGCGTCCCGTCCGACCGTTCTTGCCCGCGGCGCCCTCCTCCCCCATGAGAGTCAGGTCCTCGTGCGCACCGCCGGGGTGTAATCCGCGGATGGTCAGGGACTTCTTCCAGCGGCTCATGCAGACGAAGCTCGGGCTCGCCGGCGCCGTGCTCACCACCGCCAGCGGCTTCCTCATCGTCGCGTTCTTCGTGATGGCGATGGCGGGCCTGGAGGAGACGCCCTACCTCGGTATCCTCGCCTACCTCGTCCTGCCGGCCATCTTCGTCGTGGGCCTGCTCCTCATGCCCCTCGGCACGTGGCTCCAGCGCCGCCGCCTGCGCCGCGGCGGACCGGCGGCGCAGCCGCTGCCCGTGTTCGACCTCAACGAACCGCGGACGCTGCGGCGCCTCCTCCTCTTCGGCGCCCTCACCGCCGCGAACGTCCTCATCCTCGCCGCCGCCGGGTTCAAGGGCGTCGAGGTGATGGATCGCTCGCAGTTCTGCGGGTCGTGCCACTCGGTCATGGATCCCGAGTACACGGCCTACCTCCGCTCGCCGCACTCGCGGGTGGCCTGCGTCCAGTGCCACATCGGCCCGGGCGCGAGCTGGTTCGTGAAGTCGAAGCTCTCCGGCGCGTGGCAGGTGGTCTCGGTCAACCTCGACCTCTACCCCCGGCCGATCCCCACGCCCGTCGAGAACCTGCGGCCGTCGCGCGACACCTGCGAGCAGTGCCACTGGCCGACCAAGTTCGTCGGCGACCGGCTCAAGGTCCTCGAGCGGTTCGCCGACGACGAGCAGAGCACGCCGAAGAAGACGGTGCTCCTCATGCACGTGGGCGGCGGCGACGTCGGGCACGGCATCCACTGGCACGTCTCGCCGGGGGTCTCGATCCGCTACCAGTCGGACCCCAAGCGCGAGACGATCCGCACCATCGAGGTCACCCGGGCCGGCGGCGCCGTCGAGCGGTACGACCTCCCGAACGGCGAGGAGTCCCCCGCGGTGGACCCGGCGACGCTCGAGTGGAGGACCATGGACTGCGTGGACTGCCACAACCGCCCCACGCACCAGTTCCGGCCGGCCGCGTACGAGGTGGACGGCGCGATCGCGGCGGGGCGGATCGACCGGAGCCTGCCGTTCGTCCGGCGCGAGGCCATGGCCGCCCTCACCGCGAAGTACGCGGACCGCGCCGCCGCCCAGGCCGGCATCCGCGACGCCCTCTCCTCGTTCTACGAGCAGCAGCACCCGGAGGTCTGGGCGGCGAAGAAGGAGGCGGTCCTCGCCGCGGCGGACGTGCTCGCCGAGGCCTGGGGCCACAACGTCTGGCCGCAGATGAACATCGCGTGGGGCACGTACCCCAGCTTGCTCGGGCACGAGGAGGCCACCGGGTGCTTCCGCTGCCACGACGACGAGCACGCCACGGCGGCGGGGAAGAAGATCTCGCAGGACTGCGACACCTGCCACGCCGTGCTCGCCGACGCAGAGGAGAGCCCGGAGATCCTGAAGCTGCTGGGGCAGTGAAGGCTGGCGCTGCGGCGGCCCCGCGAGGGACGCCGCTCGCGGCGCCCCGTCACCTCCGCGCCACGGCCGGCTCGCCCTTCGCGAACCGCTCCACGGCCCGGACGATGCCGCTCGCGACCTCTTCCTGGTAGTGCGCCGAGGCGAGCCGCTTCTCCTCCACGCGGTTCGAGATGAACCCGGTCTCGATCAGCACCGCCGGCATCCGGGCGCCGAGCAGCACGTAGAAGAGCGCGCTCTTCACGCCCAGGTCGTGCACGTCGCCCACGCGGGCGCGGATGCCGCCGCAGACCTCGCGCTGCACGAGCCGCGCGAGCCGGAGGGAGGCGTCGGCGCTCGCCTTGGCGTCGAGGTCGGTCAGGATGCGGGCCAGGTCGCCCGCCACCGTCAGGTCGGCGCCGTTCTCGCGGGCGGCGAGCCGCCGGGCGTACCGATCGTCGGTGACGTTCAGGTAGTAGGTCTCGACGCCGGACCGCACGCGGCGCGGGTGGGCGTTCGCGTGGACCGAGACGAACAGGTCCGCCCGCGCGGCGTTCGCGAGCGCGGTCCGCTCCTCGAGGGCGAGGTACCGGTCGCCCGTGCGCGTGAGCACGACCTCGAACCCGGAGGCCCGGAGCTTCTTCGCGAGGCGCCGGGCGATGCTCAGGGTCACGTCCTTCTCCCGCACGCGGCTGGGCCCGATCGCGCCCGGATCGTGGCCGCCGTGCCCGGCGTCCACCACGATCCGGCGGATGAGGCGATCGCCCTCCTCGCCTTCGGCCGCGGCGGGCGGCGGGGGCGCGACCGCCG
>JAEYOU010000064.1 GCA_023411405.1 Pseudomonadota bacterium
GTGTGCTCGCGGCCGTACTCCGGGACCCAGCGCGTGAGCCCGAGGGCGTCGCCCCGCGGGCGGAGCGCGGCCGCCAGCTCCGCGGCAAGCGTGGTCTTCCCGGTGGACTCCGCGCCGACGACGACGACTCGCCGCGCCAGGCCGGCGCGCACCGGCGCGGCAAGGTGATCCCATGCGGCCGCGGGGTCGCGCCGGACCTGCGTGCCCGACATCGGGACGAGCTGGCGCGCTGGATCCACGGGGACGTGTACGGCGCCGAGCCTGCGGGCGAGCTCCACGCCGTAGCCCTCGGACGTGAACACCGCGTCCACCGGGCGCGCCGAGAGCGACCGCGCGCCCTCCACCATGAGCGCGACGTGCGCGCGCCAGACCGCGTCGTCCCCAAGATCGACCGGGTGGTCGTCCACCACCCCCGCGACGCCAACGTTCCCGTCCGACGCGTGCTCCTCCCGGAGCCAGGCGACGCGATCGGCGAGCGGGATCCGCTCCGCGCTGGCGGCCATCACGACGACGCTCACCCGCTCGCATAGCGAGGCGGCGGTGTGGACCAGGAGGTGGTGGCCCGCGTGCGGCGGGTAGAACTTGCCGATGACGAGTCCGTGCGCGGGCCTCACGCCGACACCTCGCCCGGCGCCGGCGCCTCCGGGCGCACTGCGGCGATCTCGCGCGTCCAGGCGCGCAGGCCGACGAAGCAGAGCACGAGGAAGACGGCGTAGAGCGCGGCCGTGGGGTAGAGGCGTCGGGCGACGTAGAGCGGCACCGAGATCACGTCCACCGCGATCCAGAGCCACCACGACTCGAGGTGCTTGCGTGCCTGCGCGTACGTTGCCGCGAGGGACAGGCAGAGCACGAGCGCGTCCCAGCGCGGCACCGGAGAGTCCGTGTGCGCCGCGAGCCAGCCGGCGGCGGCCACGGTCCCGAGCGCGGTCGCCGGCAGGAGCACGGCCCACTCCCGGGTGGTCGCGCGGCGCACGGGCACCGCGCGCGCGGCGGGGCGCGCCCACGACCACCACCCGTACACGCCCAGCACGGCGAACACTCCCTGGAGCACCGCGTCGCCGTACAGCTTCGCCCACCAGAAGAGGAGGAAGAAGAACGCGTTGTTGAGGAGGCCGACCGGCCAGTTCCAGATGTTCCTGCGGGCGGTGAGCCAGACGCAGGCGATCCCGGTAGCGTCGCCGAGGAGCTCGGCCCCGCTCACGGGGCCGACGAGCGGGCGCTGGAGCGCGGCGAGGACGGCGGCGAGGGGGGACACCGGTGCGGATGGGGGCTACGGCGTGTACGCGATCGGCTGCCGCGCGAGGATGAACCGCTCGATCGAGTCGATCGCCCAGCCCGGCAGGTTGAACAGGCGCACGCCGCAGCCGGAGGGCTGGCGGCCGGTGGTGGCGCTCTTCTCGCGCACGAAGGCCACCTCGCCCTCGAGGTCGAGCTTCCGGCCGTCGGCGAGGCCGAGCCGCACTTGCAGCCGCGTCCCCACCGGCGGCGGCATGCCCGTGGCGATGAAGACGCCGCCCGAGTCCACCCGGCGGGTCGGCCCGATGTAGAAGTTGTGCTCCGAGACGAGGCTCACGTTCACCTCGACGCGGGTGAGGACCGGCCGCTGCTTGGGCTCGTCCTCGAGCTCCTCGTCGATGAGCGCCATCAGATCCACGGCCTGCCCGCGGGGGCGCGCCGGCGGCGGAGGGTCGGTCGTGAAGGTGACGGGCGGGGCGATCGGGAGCGGTGGCGGCGGCACGATCGCCGCGGGCACCGGAGGGGAGGGGGGCGCGCCCGGGGCGGCGCCGCCTCCGAGCAGGCCGGACCCGACGTGGCGCTCCACCACGACCAGCGGCTTCGAGAGGACCTCGTTGCGGGCGAGGGCGCGCTCCGCCCCTGCGACCGCGGCGAGCGGCTCGACCACCTCGCGGGACGGCGCGACCATCACCACGCGGACGCCGACGCGCGCCGCGTTGGCGGCGGTGGTCAGGGCGGTGCCCCAGCTCCCGTCGGGCGCCGCGGGGAGGAGCAGGATGATGACGTGCGGCGCCGCGACCCGGACGAAGGCGTCGAGGTCCCCCGGCCCCGGCAGGCAATAGACCGCGTAGCCTGCACGGTCGAGGTGCAGGTGCAGGGCGATGGAGACGTCCGCGTCCGAGCCGACCAGCAGAACGCGTGACGCCGGGGCGGCGCCCGCGGGGTTCACGTCGGCCGGCCCCCCGTCTCGATCAGGATCCGCCGCTCGAGATCCGCGCGGTTCGTCGCGTTGGCGAGCGCGGTGTCGAGGCCGATCCGCTTCATCTCGTGCAGCCGGTACAGGTACTGGTCGAAGCTGTGCATGCCCAGGTCGGCGCCGGCCTGGTCCATGTAGTTCCGCAGCTCGTTGACCTTCCCCTCGCGGATCATCTCGCGCACGGTGGTCGTCGCGAGGAGCGACTCCACCGCCGGGATGAGGCCGGTCGCGTCGGCGCGCATCAGGAGCCGGAGCGCGACCACCGCCTGGAGGTTGTCGGCCAGGCGGGTGCGCACCCCGTCCTGCTCGTCCGCGGGGAAGAGCCCCACGACCCGGCCGATCGCCCGCGAGACGTCCGGGGTGTGGAGCGAGGTGATCACGAGGTGGCCGGTCTCCGCCGCCTTGAGGCAGATGTCGGCGGCCTCGCGGTCACGCAGCTCGCCCACCATGATGATGTCGGGATCCTGCCGGAGCGCGGCCTTGAGCGCGTCGGTGTAGCTCGCGGTGTCCGAGCCCACCTCGCGCTGGATGACGAGCCCCTTCCCGCCCGAGAAGATGTACTCGATCGGATCCTCCACGGTGACGACGTGGAGCCGTTCCTGCTGGATGACGTGGTTGATGATGCTGGCGATGGTGGTGGACTTGCCGTTCCCGGTCGCGCCCGTCACCACGATGAGCCCGCGCCTCGCCTCGGCGATGGTCCGGATGACGGGCGGGAGGTTGAGCGAGTCGAACTCGGCGATCTGGAAGGGGATGGTGCGCATCACCGCGCCCCAGCTCCCGCGCTGCTTGAAGATGGAGGCGCGGAACCGCGAGACGCCCGGGAGCGAGTAGCTCCGGTCCACCTCGCGGAAGTCGAGCGGCGTGAACCCGGAGCCGGGCGCCTGGAGGACGAAGTTGGCGATCGCCTCGGTGTCGGCGTGCGTCAACGGCGGGTACTTGGCGGCGAGCAGCTCGCCGAACACCCGGTAGGTCGGCGGGTAGCCGACCTCGAAGTGGACGTCGCTCGCCTGCCGCTTCACCGCGAGCTGGAGGAACGAGTGGAACATCTCCTCGCTGAGAGGGCCGTGGCCTTCCATGCCCGGAGTGTACCAGCGGCCGGGAAAAAGAGGGCAGGGCGCGGCGCCGGGCGGGCGAGGGCGCGCCCACGGGGCCCACGGCCGCCCCCGGACCCCGTCGCCCGGGGGAGGGGCCTGCCGGCATGGCGCAGGTGGTCAGGCGAATCACCCCTACCTACGTTCTCAGGCGTGCGGATCGCCATGGTGTCGACGCCGTTCGTCGCTGTGCCACCGCCGGGCTACGGCGGGACGGAGCTCGTGGTGGACATGCTGACGCGGGCGCTCGAGCGCTCCGGTCACGAGGTCGTGGTGTTCGCCACGGGGAACTCGCGGGCGCGGAACCTCCGAGCTTGCTTCGCGGAGCCGGTGTGGCCTCCGGAGCCGCGCTCCGAGCTGCTCCACTGCCGGTTCGCGGCGGGCGCGATCCAGGCCGAGCGGTTCGACGTCGTGCACGCGCACGTGCCGTCGATGCTCGCGTTCGCGGCCGACCTGCGCCCGCCGATGGTCTACACGCTCCACCACGAGGTCACGCGCGAGCTCTCGGCGTTCTACCGGCGCGTGGACGGCGTGCGCCACGTCGCGATCTCGGCGCGGCAGGCGGAGCTCTCCGATCCGCCGGCGCGCGACGTCGTCCACCACGGGCTCGACCCGGAGCTCTACCCCGCGGTCGGCCCCGGCGGCGACGCGGCGTTCTTCCTGGGGCGGCTCTCGCGCGTGAAGGCGCCGGACCTCGCCATCGAGGCGGCGCGCCGCGCCGGGCTGCCGATCGTCGTCGCGGGCAAGTTCCACGCGATGGACGACGGGCCGGAGTGGCAGGCCGCGCTGAGCGCGCGGCTCGCCGCGCCGCACGTCCGGTGGATCCGCGAGGCGGATCTGGCGGTGAAGCGGCGCCAGCTCGCGCGGAGCCGGGCCCTGCTCGCCCCGCTGCGCTGGGAGGAGCCCTTCGGGCTCGTGATGGTCGAGGCGCTCCTCGCCGGCTGCCCGGTGATCGCCTTCCCGCGCGGCGCCGCCCCGGAGATCGTCGAGGACGGCGTCACCGGGTTCCTCGTCCGGAGCGCCCGGGAGATGGCGGCGGCGCTCCGGCGCGCCGGGGCGCTCGACCGCTCGGCCATCCAGGCACGCGCCCGGGCGCGGTTCTCCTCGGACCGGATGGCGGAGCGCTACCTCGCGATCTATCGATCCGCCCGGGCGGAGCGGGCCTGGGGTCGCGCCGCCCGGCCCACGATCGCCGGGGAGAGCGGATGGACGACGCAGGTGCAATGACGGGCGCCTCGCCCGAGGAGCTGCTCGGGTACCTCGATCCCTCGGCCCAGCCCGAGGCGACCGGCGTCGACAAGCTCGTGCTGAAGCGCGGGAACCTGTTCCTCGTCGCGAACCGCCTGGGCGACGTGGCGCCGGCGGGCGCGCGTGACCTCGGCCTGTTCCTCACCGACACGCGCCACCTCTCGGCGTGGCGCATGTCGGTGAAGGGCGGGCCGCCGCTCTGCCTGTCGTCGCAGGTCTCGCAGGACTACGTCGCGCAGATCGACTTCACCGTCACGAGCCTGCACGCGGGCGACCTGCTCGGGGTGGAGCCCGTGAACTACGTCCACCTGCGCCGGGACATGCTCATCGACGACGTCCTCGTCGATCGCCTCACCATGTCCAACTTCCAGGGCCGGCGCGTGGAGGGGTGGATCGAGCTCGCCTGGGCGGCCGACTTCGCGGACGTGTTCGAGATCCGCGGCGCGCGCCGCGAGGCGCGGGGGGTCTATCACGTCCCGCGGGTGGAGGCCGATCGGGTGATCCTCCGCTACGACGGCCTCGACGGCCGCCGGTACGCGACGGAGATCCGGATCGAGGGCGCGTCCGGCGGGCGGCACGGTGCCCGCGTCGCCGAGCTCGGGGG
>JAEYOU010000164.1 GCA_023411405.1 Pseudomonadota bacterium
CGCCGAGGCCGCCCCGTCGCCGGTGCAGTACGACCCGGACGCCGCGCCCGCCGAGCGCGGCGCGGCCGCCCGCGCGTGGGCCGCGTGGTGGAGCCGGTCGGGGCGCGTGCTGTAGCACGCCAGCTCCCGCGTCTTCAGGGCCGAGTCACGGAACGCCCGGGGCGTTGCTCTTCTCCCCGTGCGCGGTCGGCCCTCACGTCATCGCGGGACTTGGCGTACCCGTTTGGGCCTGTCAGGTTCCCAGCCTACCGCCCGCACACCCGCGCCTCCAGGCGCGACATGCTTGCTCGGAGGGTGAACATGAAGAGGCACGTCATCCCAGTGATCTCGGTCTGCCTGCTCGCCGCTTGCGGAGGAGGCAGCGGCGACTCGAGCAAGTACCGTCTGCCCGGGTCGATCACCGTGAACGCTTACGAGGGCGAGACGCTCAGAGTTCGCGTCCAGGGCTCAGTGGCCAAGAAGCCGCGGGGGACCCTGAGCGTCCAGGTGACCGTCGATGGCACCTTCTTCGACCCCGACGTCCCCGAGCCCTACGTGGACTACGAGGCGATGTCGATGAGCGTCAGCCTGGAGCTGCGCCCGACGCTCACCGCGGACACGTACTCGACGCAGATCGCGGTGCTGATCTGCGAGGACGACGACTGCCAGTCCCACGAGATCCCGGTCACGATCCACGTCGCGCCGGACCCGCAGAACCCGCCCACGCCCGCGAACGGCGACTTCTCCTCGGGCACGACCGGCTGGTCGACCGCGACGTTCGGCGGTGGCGCCGCCACCTTGTCGGCGGCGGCCGGTGAGCTCCGCGTGGACATGACCAGCGGCGGCAGCAACCCGTCCGGCTGGGCGGCCGGCGCGGTGCAGGTGGTCTCCCCGCCGATCAACCTGGTCGAGGGGACGAGGTATCGCCTCTCGTTCCGGGCCCGCGCCGCCTCCACCCCTCGCCTCATCGGCGCGTCCGTGAGTCAGGGCGGGGACCGGGACGGGGACGGTTCCTGGCCCTTGTACACGTACATGGAGACCGTGAACCTCACGGGAACCAACGCGACGTACACCTCGGCGCCCTTCACGATGTGGGAGACGAACCGGGCCGCCAACGTCACCTTCTACGTCGGCGGCTCCACCGCCGACGTCTACCTCGACGACGTCGTCGTCGAAGAAGTTCCCTGACGGCGCGCTTCCCTCGCATCGTCCGTCCGGCCGCGCTCGGGCCCTCCCGGGCGCGGCCGCGTCGTCTCGCGGCCCGCCGGGGCTCCGGCGCCCAACGGCGTTTGCGCCCCGTGCAGGGGACGCTTATGCAACCGGCCCCGACGGAGGCCCCGCATGTCCGACACCCCCGACCTCGACCCGCGCCGCGCCCGCCTCGACTCCCTCGACGCGGAGGCCGAGCGGGGCGGCGGCGAGGAGCGGATCGCGAAGCAGCACCAGGCCGGGAAGCTCACGGCCCGCGAGCGGATCGAGCTCTTCCTCGATCCGGGCTCGTTCGTCGAGCTCGACAAGTTCAAGACGCACCGCTGCACCGACTTCGGGATGCACGCGCAGCGGATCCCGGGCGACGGCGTCGTGACCGGGTACGGGCTCGTCGAGGGCCGGCAGGTGTTCGTCTTCGCCCAGGACTTCACCGTCTTCGGCGGCTCGCTCTCGGGGGCGTTCGCCGAGAAGATCTGCAAGGTCATGGACCGGGCGATGGAGGTCGGCTGCCCCATCGTCGGCCTCAACGACTCCGGCGGCGCGCGCATCCAGGAGGGCGTCGTCTCGCTCGCGGGCTACGCGGACATCTTCCTGCGCAACACCCTCGCCTCGGGCGTGGTCCCCCAGCTCTCGCTCGTGCTCGGCCCCTGCGCGGGCGGCGCGGTGTACAGCCCGGCCATCACCGACTTCATCTTCATGGTGAAGAACACCTCGTACATGTTCATCACCGGCCCGGAGGTGATCCGGACGGTGACGCACGAGGAGGTCACCAAGGAGGACCTCGGCGGCGCCCGGACCCACTCCACCCGCTCGGGCGTCGCCCACTTCGCGCTCGACAGCGAAGAGGCCGCGCTCCGCGCGGCGCGCGAGCTCCTCTCCTTCCTCCCCCTCAACAACGCCGACGATCCGCCGATCGAGCCCTGCGCGGACGACGTCGGCCGCCGCGACCCCGCGCTCCGCACCGTCATCCCCGACAGCCCGAACAAGCCCTACGACATGAAGGAGGTCATCCGCGCGGTGGTGGACGACCGCCACTTCTTCGAGGTGGCCGAGCACTTCGCGGGCAACATCGTCGTCGGGTTCGCGCGGATGAACGGCCGGCCGGTGGGGATCGTCGCCAACCAGCCGGCGGTCCTCGCGGGCGTGCTCGACATCGACGCGTCCGTGAAGGCCGCCCGCTTCGTCCGGTTCTGCGACGCCTTCAACATCCCCCTCCTCACGTTCGTGGACGTGCCCGGGTTCCTGCCCGGCACGGACCAGGAGTGGAACGGGATCATCGTCCACGGGGCGAAGCTGCTCTTCGCGTTCGCGGAGGCGACCGTGCCCAAGGTCACGGTCATCACGCGGAAGGCGTACGGCGGCGCCTACGACGTCATGGCGTCGAAGCACATCCGCGCCGACGTGAACTTCGCGTTCCCGACCGCGGAGATCGCGGTGATGGGGCCCGAGGGGGCGGTGAACATCGTGTTCCGCAAGGAGCTCGCCGCCGCCGCCGATCCCGCGGCGGAGCGGGCGCGGCTCATCCAGGACTACCGGGACAAGTTCGCGAACCCGTACAAGGCCGCCGAGCTGGGCTACGTGGACGAGGTGATCCACCCCGAGGACACCCGCCCCAAGGTGATCCGCGCCCTCGAGATGCTGCGCACCAAGCGCCAGGAGCTGCCGCCGAAGAAGCACGGGAACATCCCGCTCTGAGGCCCCCCGTCGATGCGCTTCCGGCGCGTGCGTTCACCGCGCGTTTCGCGCTCGTGCGCACTCGTTGCCGTACGCCTCGCCTGGCGGCGCGTTGCCGAGGGGCGGCCGTCCGGGCACGCCGGGCTCGCCGACCAGGTAGATGCTCGGCGCCCACAGGCTGATCGTAGGGCGCGCGCGTGCCGGAGGTGATCCCGCGGGCGCGCCGCCGCAACTCGCCGGCCACTTCCGCGCTTCGCGCGGGTGGCCGGCTCGGACAGGCGGCGTCGCGCGCGTTCGGGCCGGTCCGCGCGCGGTCCGGAGCAGGTCGCGCGGCGCCTGCGCTGATGGTCGGCTCGCTCCGTCGTGCCCGGCCGGCCACCCTGTGGGCGTTGCTTGTGGCGGCTCGGCTGCGGTCTCAGAGAGGGGCGACTCCCCTTCTCCCACGGAACCGCAACACGGCGGATCCGGCCTCCGCCGACGCAAGCTGCAACGGGCGTGACAACGCAGCGCGGGAGTCCGCTCCACGGCACGCCGCCGTCCATCGCGCGCGTTGGCACGCACGGCGTTGCGCCTCGCTTCGTGCATGCGCTCCCGTCGCCAGAACGGAGACGGCCCGGGCGCTTGGCGGAGCGACGGTCCGGCGCCGGAGGCCGGAGCCGCCCCTCGAAGCCGATGAACCACTCTGAGGCGTTGCGAGTGATCGGGCGTGCGCACGGGCCCCAGTTCGTCCAGGGCCGTCCCCGGCCGGCGATTTCCCAATCCCGTCCCAAAGGGCTAGGATCAATCCGGCATGAAGCGCAAAGGCATGCCGCCCCTGTCCGACACGGGCCGGCGGTACCTGGACCAGACCCGCGGCGCGCGCCTGCAGAGCCCGGGGATCGAGAAGTTCGTGCCGGAGCGCAACCGGACCCCGAGGCTCGTGGTCACCGCGGTGCTCCTCGTCGCGGCGATGATCGGCGCGATGGTCTGGCTCACGCGCGGGGGCTGAGCGCCAGGACTGCTCGGGCTGCGCCCTCGCCCCGTCGGCGGGCAGAGCCCGCCTCCTCCGGAGAAACCTGGGCCCGGCCTCTCACGGAGAGAGCCGGGCCCGGTTCGCTGCCGGCGCTGCGCTACGACTTCCGCACGTTCGCGGCCTGCAGCCCCTTCGGCCCCTTCACGACGTCGAACTCCACCTTCTGGCCCTCGGCGAGGCTCTTGAAGCCGTCGCCCTGGACGGCGCTGTAGTGGCAGAAGACGTCCTCGCCGCCGTCGTCCTGCGTGATGAAGCCGAAGCCCTTCGCGTCGTTGAACCACTTCACGGTGCCAGTCGCCATTCCACTTCTCTTTTCTTCTGTGTTTGACGATCCGTCGACATGACGTTCGGTCCACCTGCGTTGAAGCGGGACGGACGGAAGTGGACGCTAGCGCAAAAAAGCGTACCCGTGAAGCCGAGGATCCCCGAAGGGGACGGCCAATCGTGGAGCCCGAGCAATCGTTGCGCGCAGCGTCAGGCGAGGGCGGCTTCCCCGGCGCCCTCCTCGACCGCGAGGCGAGCCTCGAGCGACGCGAGGATCTCGGCGGCCGAGGGGAGCGCGGCGACGTCGATGTCCCCGACTCCTGTGACGCTCTGGCCCGTGTAGAAGAGGCCGTTCTCCTTGTCGCCCTTGATCGCCGACAACAGGAGCGCGTCGGTGATGCAGAAGCTCTCGCGGAAGTTGCTCGCGCGGCAGAGGCACACGTCGGCGCCCAGGCAATCGATGCACGCCTTCTTGCGCCCCGCGTAGCCCTCCTTGCCAAAGAACCACGCCTTCGAGCGCGGCGGGACCGGCTCGCCGCGGGCGAGCTTCTCGGTGAACGCATTGCGCACGGCGCGCGCGCTCATCCCCTTCACGCAGCTCTTGATGATGACGACGTCGTCCGCACCCTTTCCGAGGTGCATCTCCTTGAACGCGGGGTGGACGTCGCCGTCGGAGCAGGCCAGGAACCGCGTCGCGAGCTGGACTCCGGCCGCGCCGGCGGCGAGGTAGCGGCCCACGTCCGCGGCGTCGATGCCGCCCGCCGCGATCACCGGGAGCGAGGTGGCGTTCCGGACCTCGGCGAGGAGCGCCGGCAGCGGGTGGCCGATGTCGCCGATGTGCCCCCCCGCCTCGGCGCCCTCGGCGACGAGGAACTCCGCGCCCCACCGCTCGTACATCGCGGCGAGCCGGCCGGAGGAGACGATGCCGGCGAACGGGACGCCACCGTCGCGGCACCAGCGGATGATCTCCCGGGAGATGCCCGCGCCCTGGACGATGAAGGAGACGCGCTCCTCGACCGCCACCGCCGCGAGCCGCTCGAAGTCGCGCCGATCGATCGCCGCCATCAGGTTCACGCCCACGAAGCCGCCCGGCGCCTCGGCCCGCGCGCGCGCGATCTCGAGCCGGAGCTGCTCGTCGGTCTTGACGACGCCGGAGATCGTGCCGACCCCGACGAGCCGCTCGCCCCGGTGGCGCGCCACCTTGCCGGCGAGGCCGTCGGACGCGTGGATGCCCATGCCACCCTGGACGAGCAGCCGCCGCCCCGACCGCAGGACCTCGGCGATCGCGCTCCGATCGAGCGGCGCCAGGCGAGGGACGTCCGCCGCGGGGGCGGGAAGGGTGGTGGCGATCATCGGGGGCTCCTCTCGCGCGACGGGAAGTGGAACGCGCGACGCAACAGAGGCTAGGGCGCGGCTGTCATCACGACGTCACGGCCATCCCCCCATTCGTATGGCGCGGTGCGTCTCCAAGGGCTGCGCGTAGGCGCGCATCTCACCGCCGTTGGGGGGATGAGTTCGTGGACGAACTGTCACATGATCGCGTCTCAAGTGAAGCGGAGAACGCCGACCCTGGGACTGGGGGTCGGCGCTGTGCGAGGCCGAGGGGGGAACGAGGCGACCGCATGGGCTCAACCGCTTGGCTCGGACCGCTCTTCTTCCTCCTCGCGGGGCTCGGCCTGCTCGCGCTGCTCGTGCAGCACGCGTCGCTGCGGCGCCACCTGCGCGGCGGCGCGCCCGCCCCGGCCGTGCCCGGCGAGGAGCTCCCCGGCATCTCCATCCTGAAGCCGCTCTGCGGCGTGGACGATGGCCTGGAGGAGAACCTCGCCTCCTTCGCCGCGCTCGCGTACCCGCGGTACGAGGTCCTCCTCGGGGTGCGGAGCGCGCGCGATCCCGCCTTCGCCGTCGCGCGCGCGGCGGTGCGCCGGTGGCCCGATCGGATGCGGCTCGTCCTGCAGCGGGACGAGCCGGGCAGGAACCCCAAGGTCAACCAGCTCGTGGGCCTCGCCCGGGTGGCCCAGCACGCGCTGCTCGTCGTCTCCGACTCCAACGTGCGCGTCGCGCCCGACTACCTCGCCGGCGTCGCGGCGGCGATGCGCGACCCCTCCGTCGGCCTCGTCACGCACCCGGTCTGCGGCGCGGGGGAGCGCGGGATCGGCTCGGCGTTCGAGAACCTCCACCTCGCCGGCTCGGTCGGCCCGGCGATCGTCGCGTGCCACCGGCTCGTCCGCCGCGAGATCGTCGTCGGGAAGTCGATGGCGCTCTGGCGGTCGGACCTCGCGCGGCTGGGCGGGTTCGAGGCGGTGAAGGACGTGCTCGCCGAGGATCAGGTGCTCGGCACCTGGATCCGGCGACGGCTCGGGAAGCGGATCGTCGTGGCGACGACCCCCGTCGTGAACGTGAACCAGGACCGGAGGGTGCGCGACTTCTGGGGCCGGTACGCGCGCTGGAGCGTCCTGCAGCGCAAGCTCGTCGGTGGTCCCGCCTACGCGGCGCAGCTCATGCTCGACCCCGTCCTCCTCGCCCTCGCCGGGCTCGCGGCGGCCCAGGACGGGAGCGGGCTCGGGGCCTTCTTCGCCGTCTGCGCGGCGAAGAGCGCGATCGACGGCGCGTCGGCACGCGCGCTGCGGCCGGGCGGCTTCCCGCCGTGGCACCTCCTGCTGGTGCCGCTGAAGGACCTCCTCTTCGGCGCGGCGCTCCTGCACGGGTTCCTGACCGACGAGGTCGAATGGCGCGGGCACCGGCTCCGGGTGCTCCCCGGCACCTACCTCGCGCCCGCCCAGGACGAGGCCGAGGCGCCGGTCGCGGCGGAGGTCTAGACCCCGAGCGCTCGCAGGAAACCCGCCGCTCGTTTAGGCTACGGGACCAGGCGGGACCCCCGAGATGCTCCAGGACACCCTCAGCGGCGACAGGCCGGCCGTGGTCGCGGTCGAGATGGGCTACGGGCACCTCCGCGCCGCGACGCCGCTCGCCGCGCACCTCGGCTGCGAGGTCCTCCACGTCGATCGGCCGCCCATCGTCGCAGAGGAGGAGCAGAAGCTCTGGCGGCGGGTGCGCGGAGCGTACGAGACCGTCTCGCGCCTGTCGCAGCTCCCGGTCGTGGGCTCGCCGCTCCGGTTCCTGCTCGACTGGACGACGAACATCCCCCGGCTCCACCCGTATCGGGATCTCTCCGCCCCGACGAGCGGCGTGCTCACGCTCGAGCGGCTCATCCGCCGGAACCTCGGGCAGGGCCTCGTGCAGCACCTCCGCGAGACCGGCGCGCCGCTCCTCACGACGTTCTACTCGCCGGCGATCGTCGCCGACCGCGCGGGGCTGGAGCGGATCTTCTGCGTCGTGACGGACACCGACCTCAACCGCGTCTGGGCCCCCGTCCGCCCGCGCGAGACGAAGATCCGGTACCTCGTGCCCACCCGCCGCGCCGCGCGGCGGCTCCAGGCCTACGGCGTACCCCAGGAGCGGATCACCTTCACCGGCTTCCCGCTGCCCGACGAGCTCGTCGGCGGCCCCTCGCTCACGACGCTGAAGCGCAACCTCGCCGCGCGGATCGTCCGCCTCGATCCCTCGGCCGAGTTCCGCCGGTCGATGCCCGAGGAGCTGGTCCACTTCCTCGGCTCGCTGCCGCGGGAGGAGGAGGGGAAGCCCGCGCAGCTCACCTTCGCGGTCGGCGGCGCCGGCGCGCAGGCCGGGTACGCCGCCGCGTTCCTTCCCGGCTTCCGGCGCGCGCTCGAGTCCGGGTTCGTGCGGATCGCGCTGGTGGCCGGGGTGCGGCCCGAGGTGGCCGACGTCTTCCGCGAGGCCATCCACCGCGCGAAGATGGAGCCGCTCCTCGGGAACGGCATCGACATCCTGCTCGCGAAGAGCTTCTCCGAGTACTACGCGCGGTTCAACGCGCTCATCGCCCGGACCGACGTCCTCTGGACGAAGCCCTCCGAGCTCGTGTTCTACGCCGCGCTCGGCCTCCCGCTCGTCATGGCCGCGCCGGTCGGCGTGCACGAGCGGTACAACCGGCGCTGGATCCGGGACTGCGGCGCCGGGCGCGAGGAGCGCGAGGTGCGCTTCGCCGCGGAGTGGTTCACGGACTGGCTCGCCGACGGCGTGCTCGCCGCGGCGGCGTGGGCCGGCTACATGCAGCTCCCGAAGTTCGGGCTCTACCGCATCCTGGAGGCGGTCGCGGGATCGCCCGGCGCCGCGGCGGCGCGCGAAGGGCTCGCCCGGTAACCGGCAGGGACGTCACTCGAGCAGCAGGGAGGTCGAGATGTACGACGAGCAGTCGCACGCGTCCCGCGGCCCGGAGTCCGACCCGCCGCGGCCCGGCCCCATGCAGCGGTTCCGCAGGATCGGCGTGATCGTCGCGCTCGTGATCCTGGTCGTCTTCGTCGGCGCGGACCTCCTCGGCGGGCTCGGCGCCGGGGTCCTCGATCGCCTGCGCGGGGCGCCCCTCGCCCCCCCGGAGGCCGTGGCGCAGGTGCAGGAGAGCCGGGACCCCGCCGCGCTCGCCGCGCTCCGCGGCCGCTTCCCGCGCGACCCCGTCGTCCGGCTGCTCTCCGCGTACGCCGCGCAGGATCGCGCGGAGGCGAAGGAGCACCTCCGCGCGGCGCTCGAGGAGCAGCGCACGCTGCGCGGCCGGTTCCCCGACGGCACGCTGGAGGCGATGCTCCGATCGATCCTCGCGAGCATCCTCCTCGTCGAGGGCCAGGAGTCCGAGGCCCGCGAGGTGATCCGGCCCTCGTGCGGCGCGCCGCTCGCGGGCATCGCCGACAAGGCGGGGCTCGAGGCCGGGTGGGTGGACGCGGCGTGCCGCGGGTGATCCCTCTCGCGGCGGCGCGCGACCGCCCGCCCGGAGGGCCGTCAAGGAGCTGACGCGCCGGCGGCCCGGCGCTCGCAGCCCCGGCCCCGGCGGCTTGCAGGCGGGCCTCGGCGCTGCGAACCTCACGGTGCGGGTCCGACGCGAGGGCTGCGAGCTCCGCGCTTGCCCGAAGGAGCGACCGTGAGAACCCACCACCAGCCGCAGGGGCGGGGCGCATGAGGTTCGTCCACCTCGTCCCCGCGCGGGCCGACGACAGCAACTTCTACGACGCGCTCACCGCGATCGCGCGGAGCGCGGCCGAGCGGCTCGCGATCGACCTCGAGGTGATCCACTGCGGCACGGACCGCGCGCAGATGGTCGAGGCCGCGACGGCCCTCGCCCGGCGCGCGCACCGGCCCGACTGCGTCCTCCTGCCCAACTTCAAGGGCGTCGCGCACGAGCTCCTCCCCGTGCTGGACGGCGCGTCCATCGCGACCTTCGTCCTCGTCGAAGGGCTTGCGCCGTCGGATCGGCTCACGTGCGGTGAACCCCGGACCCGGTATGCCCGCTGGCTCGGGCAGCTCACCCCCGACGACGTGGAGACCGGCCACCTCCTGGCCCGGGTGCTGCTCGACGAGGCCCGCGCCCGGGACCTCGTGGCCGCGGACGGGAAGCTCCACGTCGGCGTCCTGTCGGGGCCGCAGTCGACCGCCGCGCAGTCCCGGTTCCAGGGCTGGCTCGCCCTGCGGAAGGAGCGGCCGGAGGTCGTGCAGGCGAGCGTCCAGTACGCGAGCTGGGAGGAGTACGCCGCCCGCGCGGCGGTCCAGATGATGCTGCGCAGCCACCCCGAGATCACGGTCATCTGGGCGGCGAACGACGCGATGGCGCTGGGCGCCCTGGAGGGGATCGGCGACTGCGGCCGCGCGCCGGGGAAGGACGTGCTGGTCGGGGGCGTGGACCTCCTCCCGCAGGCGCTCCGGCGCGTGGAGGACGGCGCGATGGCGGTGACGGTCGGCGGACACGTCCTCGACGGCGCCCGCGCGCTCGTGCTCCTGCACGACCACTTCCGCGGGAAGGACTTCGAGCCCCACAGCCGCCGGTCGCTCCTCGAGCCGGTCACCGCGGCGGAGGTCCGCGCCTACCGGCGCTTCTTCGAAGGCCGGGGCTGGCAGAAGGTGGACTTCGCGAGGTACTCGCGGGTGAAGGCGGGGACGGCCACGGTCCCGGAGCTCACGCTGCGCGACGTGGTGTGACCGCGGCCGCCACGGCGGCCCCGGCTCACCGCTGGTACACGCGCACGTGGTCGACCCGGAGCTGGGCCGGGAACGGCGTCGTCTCGTCCGGATCGCCCGGCCAGGTCCCGCCGACCGCGAGGTTCACGATGAGGTAGAAGGAGCGGTCGAACGGCCAGTGGCCCGGGACCGGCAGGTCCGCGGGCGTGATCCGGTGGAACTGGACGTCGTCGAAGTACCACCGGATCTCTCCCGGCTCCCACTCCACGGCGTACACGTGGTCCGCGTCGGCGAGCGCGCCCTGCGGGAGGGCGTAGGCGCCGTGGAGGCCGGACGCGCCGTGGAACGACGCGCCGTGCGCGGTCCCGTGGACCCGCGCCGGCTCGCGCCCGATGATCTCGACGACGTCGATCTCGCCGCAGCCGGGCCAGCCGGTGGTCGAGAAGGTGTCGCCCAGCATCCAGAAGGCCGGCCAGAGGCCCTGCCCCGGCGGCACCCGCAGCTTCGCCTCGATCCGACCGTACGTGAAGCTCGCCTTGCCGGCGGTCCGGAGGCGGCCGGACGTGAAGTCGTTCCCGAAGTAGTCCTCCTCCCGCGCCTCGATGACGAGGTGCCCGCCCTCGACCCGCACGTTCTCCGGGCGCGCCGTGTAGAACTGCAGCTCCCCGTTCCGCCAGAGGCCTCCCTGCTCGTGCTCCCACTTCGAGCCATCGAGCTCGGGCCCGTCGAACTCGTCGTGCCAGACGAGCCTCCAGCCCGGGCGCTCGAGCCGCGTCCAGCGGTCGACCTCGACCTCGACCTCGGCCGCGG
>JAEYOU010000204.1 GCA_023411405.1 Pseudomonadota bacterium
GTGCTGAAGGAGGCGCACGGCGGCCTGCCCTGGACGCGCTGGCCCCGGCCGCTCGTCCAGCGCGAGCCCGCGGCGCTCGCGGAGGCGCGCGCGCGCCACGCGCAGGCGATCGAGGCCGAGGTCTTCACGCAGTGGTGCTTCGCCCGGCAGTGGGAGGCGCTGCGCGCCCGCTGCCGCGCGCTCGACATCGCGCTCGTCGGCGACGTGCCCATCTACGTGGCGCACGACTCGGTGGAGGTCTGGGTCCGGCCCGATCTGTTCGAGCTCGACGCCGACGGGGAGCCGCGGGCGGTCTCCGGCGTCCCGCCGGATTACTTCAGCGCCACGGGCCAGCGGTGGGGCAACCCGATCTACGACTGGAGCCGGCTCGCGCTCGAGGGCTACGCCTTCTGGGTCGGGCGGGTGCGGGGCACGCTCGCGATGGTGGACCGGATCCGGCTCGACCACTTCCGCGGGTTCGAGGCCTACTGGCGCATCCCGGCCTCCTGCCCGACGGCGGTCGAGGGCGCCTGGGTGCCCGGCCCGGGGGCGGCCCTGTTCGAGGCGCTGGAGCGCGCGCTCGGGCCGCTCCCCTTCATCGCCGAGAACCTGGGCGTCATCACGCCGGAGGTCGAGGCGCTCCGGCGGAGGTTCGGGCTGCCGGGGATGGCGGTGCTCCAGTTCGCCTTCGGCACCGACCCCCAGGCCCCCACCTTCCGCCCGCACAACTACGCGCGCGACACGGTGGCGTACACGGGCACGCACGACAACGACACCACCATGGCCTGGTGGGAGGGCGGCGCCGAGGGCTCGGTCCGCTCGGCCCCGGAGGTCGAGGCGGAGAAGGCGTTCGCGCGCGAGTACCTGGGCACCGACGGGAAGGAGATGAACTGGACCATGATCCGCGCGCTCCTCGCCTCGGTGGCGGACACGGTCATCTTCCCGATGCAGGACGTGCTCGGGCTCGGGAACGCCGCGCGCATGAACCGGCCGTCCACGCTCGGCGGCAACTGGCGCTGGCGCGTCCGGGACGAGGCCCTCACGCCTGCCCTCGCCTCGCGGCTCGCGCGGATGGTCAAGGTGTACGATCGGTGAGGGCTCTCGCGCATTGCTCGCGGCGAGCCGGTTCCTGGGAGCCGGTCCTAACCCGTTCGTGCTGAGCGTAGCGGCCGCGCAGCGGCCGCGGAGTCGAAGCGCGCGCTCGGGGCCGAGTGGCGAGGCGATGTCCGTACGCCTCGCCTTGTGGCGCGTTGCCGTGGGGCGGCCGTCCGGACACGCCGGGCTCGCCGACCAGGGTCGAGTGCTCGGCGCCCACGAACAGTTGTAGGACGCGCGCGTGCCGGGGGTGATCTGGCGGACGCGGCGCCGAAACTCGCCGGCACCTTCGATGTCAACCAGGCGCGGCAGCCGGCTCAGACATCGGCGCCGCGTGCTCTCGGCCCGGCCCGCGCGCGTTCCACGACGGGGCACAAGCGGCGCCTGCGCTGATGGTCGGCTCGCTCCGTCGTGCCCGGCCGGCCGCCGGGGTGGCGTTGCTTGGGCGGCTCGGCTGCGGGTCTGTTCGGAGCGAGTCGAACGACCGGACCACGACCTCTTCGTCGATCACCTTCACGTAGTCCTTCATCCGGGAGTTGAGGATACGCAGCTCGATGGGTCCCTTTCCCGAGATCCGTTGGAGGTCGCAGCCCCAGCCGACGAGCCCCACCACCCTTCAGGAGCCGCAGCCGAGCCGCCACAAGCAACGCCCCAGGCGGGCGGCCGGGCCCGCCGGAGCGAGCCGACCATGGCGCAGGCGCCCGCACGTGCACGGATGCGGAACGCGCGCGGCACGCGGTGATCGGGCGCGAGGGGCATGTCTGAGCTCGGCCACCACGCTCGCGAAGCGAGCGTGAGGTGGCCGAGCGAGTTTGCCCCGAGCGCAAGACGCGCAGACACCGGCCCGCGCGCGGCATCCGATCCGCCTGTCGGCGCCGAGCACTCGACCTGGTCGGCGAGCCCGGCGGGCCCGGACGGCCGCCCCTCGGCAACGCGCACAAGGCGAGGCGTACGGCCAACGCGCGCGCCGACACTCGTCGGAGTGGAGGACCTACCCCTTCCCCCGCCGCGAGGGCCTGCCGCCGCTCCGCCCGTCCGGCACGAACCGGCGCATGGCCGGCGTGAGGATGAGCTCGTAGGGGACGTGCTGCATTCGGCCGTTCTTGTGGACGGCGGGGTTCCGGAAGATCTCGTACGCCTTCTGCATCATCTGCACCGGCTGCTGCTTGATGGCCGCGAGGTGCAGGTCGGTGAGCAGGTTCATCATCGGGTGGTAGTCGAACACCCCGAAGTGGACCGGGCGGCAGAGCTCGGGCTCCTCGGCGAAGTAGCGGACCAGGCCGTCGAGCGGGCGGAGCGAGTTCACGAACACGCCCGCGATGTCCGAGTGGTTGCGGAAGAGGAGCTCCACCTTGTGGTAGGCGGAGTCGGGGTCGAACATCGTCTCGACGAACTGGTCCTCGCCGTACCGGATCCCGCGCTCCTGGAGCGCGGCGCGGAAGCCGCCGAGGCGCTGCCGGGTGACGACGTGATCGGCCATGCCGCCGACGTAGTAGATCCGGCCCTTGCGCCCCGCGGCCTCGACCGACGCGAGGAGGAAGCGGGTGAGCGCGAGGCTCGCGTCGTGGTTGTCGGTCGAGACGGTGTGCTTCTCGCTCTCCTGCGCGTCGAGCACGATCTGCCGGATGCCGGCGCGGTCGCACAGCTCCGACACGTCGGCCAGCGCCTGCGGGTTCGCGGTGAAGACGCACTCGACGTTCTGCGAGAGGAAGTAGTCGACGGTGTCGAGCTCCTCGCGCCGGTCGTAGTTCGTCACGGTGATGAGCGCGAGCTTCTGGTCGCGGCGGGCGAGGCGCTCGAACGTCTCGGCCAGCTCGCCGAAGAAGAGGTTGTCGAGCGTGGGGACGACGAGGCCGAGCAGGTTGGTGGTCTGGTTTCGCAGGCTCCGCGCGTGCAGGTTGGGCCGGTAGTGGTGCTCCTTCGCCGCCGCGAGGATGAGCGCGCGCGCCTCGCCCGAGATGTTGAACTCCTCGGCGCGCCCGTTGAGGACCATGCTGACCGTGGTGATGGAGTAGCCTGTGAGCGCCGCCAGGTGCTTGAGCGACGTGCGCCGGACCTCGCCGGGTTCGGAGGCGAGCTTCCGAGGGCGCTTCGTGGGTCCCATGGCGCCGATGATAGCGCGGCGCCGCCGGGCCGGGGCCTCGTTTCACCCGCCGCGCCTGGTCACGGGGTCCTCCGCAGCTCGAACCAGAGGTAGCTGTACGGGGCGAGCGTCAGGAAGTAGGGCAGCTTCCCGATCCGAGGGAACTCGGTGTACCCGAGCATCTCCACCGGCACGTACCCCTCGAAGGCCGTGAGGTCCAGCTCCGCCGGCTGCGCGAAGCGCGACACGTTCGCGACGCACAGCAGCACGTCGTCGTCCAGGCGACGGACGTACGCGAGCACCTTCCGGTTCTTCACGGGGAGGAACTCCATGCTCCCGCGCCCGAACGCGCGGAAGAGCTTCCGCAGGGCGATGGTGTTCCGCATCCAGTGGAGGAGCGACGAGGGATCGCGCTGCTGCGCCTCGACGTTCACCGCGTGGTACCCGTAGACGGGATCGGAGATGGGCGCGGTGTAGAGCCGCCCCGGGTCGGCGCGGGAGAACCCGGCGTTGCGATCCGGGCTCCACTGCATCGGCGTCCGCACGCCGTTCCGGTCGTGGAGATAGATGTTGTCGCCCATGCCGATCTCGTCCCCGTAGTAGACGATCGGCGTTCCCGGGAACGAGAAGAGGAGCGAGTGCAGGAGCTCGATGCGCCGCCGGCTGTTGTCCACGAGCGGCGCGAGCCGCCGGCGGATGCCGACGTTGAGCTTCATGCGGGGGTCCTGGCTGTACGCGAGGTACATGTAGTCCCGCTCGTCGGCGGTGACCATCTCGAGCGTGAGCTCGTCGTGGTTGCGCAGGAACAGCGCCCACTGGCAGCTGTCCGGGATGGGCGGCGTGCGGCCCATGATCTCGATGATCGGCTCCACGTCCTCCAGCCGCAGCGCCATGAAGATCCGCGGCATGAGGGGGAAGTGGAAGGCCATGTGGCACTCGTCGCCTTCCCCGAAGTAGGGGCGCACGTCGGCGGGCCACTGGTTCGCCTCGGCGAGGAGCATGCGCCCGGGGAAGTGCTCGTCCACGAACGCGCGGATGCGCCGGATGATGGCGTGCGTCTCGGGCAGGTTCTCGCAGTTGGTCCCGTCGCGCTCGACGAGGTACGGCACCGCGTCCAGCCGGAAGCCGTCCACGCCGATCTCGCCCCAGAACCGGAGCGCGTCCAGCACCTCGCCCAGCACCGCCGGGTTGTCGAAGTTGAGGTCCGGCTGGTGCCCGAAGAACCGGTGCCAGTAGTACGCCTTGGCCTCCGGGTCCCACGTCCAGTTCGACTTCTCGGTGTCGGTGAAGATGATCCGCGCGTCCTGGTACTTCTGGTCGGTGTCGCTCCAGACGTAGAAGTCGCGCGTCGCCGAGCCGGGCGGGGCGCGGCGCGCGGCCTGGAACCAGGGGTGCTGGTCGGAGGTGTGGTTCACGACCAGCTCGATCAGCACCTTGATCCGCCGCGCGTGCGCCGCCGCGACGAGCTGCTTGAAGTCCTCGACCGTGCCGTAGTCGGGGTGGATCGACCGGTAGTCCGCGATGTCGTAGCCGTCGTCCTTGAGCGGCGACGGGAAGAGCGGGAGCAGCCAGAGGCAGGTGATCCCCAGCTCCTGGAGGTAGTCGAGCTTCTCGACGAGCCCTCGGAGATCGCCGATGCCGTCCCCGTTGGCGTCGTGGAACGCCTTCACGTGGGTCTCGTAGATGACCGCGTCCTTGTACCAGAGCGGGTCGATGGAACGCCTGCGCGGAGCCGCCAACGGCACCTCCCTCTGCGATGTGATAGCCCTTCTGCGCGCGGAAGGCAGGCGGAGAGCGCGAGGGAGCGCGGATTTGCTCCCCGTCCGGCGAGGTGGCCGGGCCACCGACCCCGCGGCCCGGAGGGGTGTGGCCCCGCGCAGGGCTCGCGCCGGTGTCGCACGCCGGGGAGTGAACTACCTCGGAGGTGAACGATGGCAGCGATCCGGAAGCAGGTCACCCGCGACGTGGTGAGCGTCGGCGCCACCGAACCGCTGCGGGCGGCGGCGCAGCTCATGGAGGAGCGCAGGATCGGCTCGGTGGCGGTGCGCGACGGCGCGCGGATCCTCGGGCTCGTGACCGAGCGAGACCTCATGCGCACCGTGTGCGTGCTCGGCGTCGATCCCAGCCGCCCCGTCCGCGAGGCCATGCGCGCCTCCATCCCCCGCGTCGACGCCTCGTCGAGCGAGTCCGAGACCGCGGCGCTGATGCGCGATCACACGACCCGTCACCTGCTCGTCGAGGAGAACGGCGAGGTCGTCGGCGTCATCTCGATGCGCGACATCATCCAGCTGATGATCGGCGAGAAGGAGCACCTCATCGGTCAGCTCCAGACGTACATCGAGGGATACTGACGCAGGCCTCGCCTCCCGCCGGTCTGCCCGGGATTCGCGCAGCTCACCCTCCCGGGATCTTCATTCGGCCCTCTCCGGTCACTACTCGCTTGGGACGCCGGAGGGCGACCAAGCATGCGGATCGGGTTGTTGCGAGAGACGGCGGACGGCGAGCACCGCGTCGCGCTGGTTCCGGAGAACGTGACGCGGCTCGTCAAGGCGGGCCACGAGGTGCGCGTCGAGCGCGGCGCCGGCGCGGCGGCGGGGTTCGTCGACGGCGCCTACGAGGCGGCGGGCGCGCGGGTCGTGGACGCGGCGGGCGCGGTGGAAGGCGCGCAGGTCGTGGCGCTCGTACAGCGGCCGTCGCCGATGCAGGTGGACCTGCTCCCGGCGGGGACGACGCTCGTCGCGCTCCTCGCGCCCCACCAGTCGCGGCCGCTGCTCGAGACGCTCGCGCACCACAGGGTGGACGCGCTCGCGATGGAGCGCGTCCCGCGCACGACGCGCGCGCAGTCGATGGACGCCCTGTCCTCGCAGGCGTCGCTGGCGGGCTACAAGGCGGTCCTGCTCGGCGCGTCCGCCCTCCCCCGCATCCTCCCCATGATGACCACCGCCGCGGGGACGCTCGCGCCGGCCAAGGTGTTCGTCGTCGGCGCCGGCGTGGCCGGGCTCCAGGCCATCGCCACCGCGCGGCGGCTCGGGGCGGTCGTCTCCGCCTTCGACGTGCGCCCCGTCGTGAAGGAGCAGGTCCAGTCGCTCGGCGCGGCGTTCGTCGAGGTGCCGGCGGTCGCCGCCGAGGGGACGGGCGGCTACGCCAAGGAGCTCGGGCAGGACGAGCAGGCCCGCGTGCTCGCCGCCGTGGGTGCGCACCTGCGCGACATGGATCTCGTCGTCACCACCGCCGCCATCCCCGGACGGCCGGCCCCGCGCCTCGTCACGGCCGAGATGGTCCGCACGATGCGTCCCGGCTCGGTGATCGTCGATCTCGCCGCGGAGACGGGCGGCAACTGCGAGCTCACCCGCGCCGGCGAGACCGTCCGCGAGGCGGGGGTCACGATCCTCGGGGCGGTCAACCTGCCCGCCACCATCCCGTTCCACGCGAGCCAGATGTACGGCCGGAACGTCCTCACGCTCGTCACCACGCTCTGGAAGGACGGCGCGTTCGTCGCCGACGACGAGATCGCGAAGGCCATGCTGGTCGTGCACCAGGGAAAGGTCCTGCTGTAGCCATGGAAGGCACCACGGTGTCGAGCTTGCTCGAGCTGTACGTCTTCATCCTCGCCGGCTTCGTCGGGTTCTTCACCATCACCCGGGTCCCGGCCCTGCTCCACACGCCGCTCATGTCGGCCACGAACGCCATCAGCGCCATCTCGCTGGTGGGCTCGCTGGTGCTCGCCGGCGCCGACCGCGGGACCCTGCCGACGATCCTCGGCTTCATCGCCGTCACCTCGGCGACGATCAACGTGGTGGGCGGGTTCATCATCACCGACCGCATGCTCAAGATGTTCAAGCGGGCGGATCGGAAGCCCGCGCAGGGCGCGGCCGGCGGAGGCGCGAAGTGACCGCTCGCACGATCTTCATCGAGGCCGCGTACATCCTCGCCTCGATCCTCTTCATCCTCGGCCTCCGCAGCCTGACGATCCCCGACAAGGCCCGCCGCGGCATGCAGCTCGCCGCGCTCGGCATGCTCGTCGCCATCGTCGGCACGGTGGTGAACCACGAGATCGTCCGGTACGAGTGGATCCTCGCGGGCCTCGCCCTCGGGACCCTGATCGGCTACCCGCTCGGCGTCTACGTGCCGATGACGGCGATGCCCCAGCGGATCGCCATCTCGCACATGTTCGGCGCCGTCGCCGCGACGCTCGTGGGCGTCGCCGAGTTCTACTCCCACGGCCAGGGCGCCGGCGTGGGCCGCGCCACGATGGCCGCCCTGGGGTTCGAGGTGCTGTTCGGCGCCTTGACCATCACCGGCAGCTTCATGGCCTTCGGGAAGCTGCAGGAGATGCTCCCGTCGCGCCCGCTCACCTTCCCCGGCCAGAACTACGTCTCGATCGCGATGTTCGCCGCGGCCGTCGGGCTCTTCGCCTGGCTCATCGTCGATCCCGCCAATCCGGTCGCGTTCTACTCGATGGTCGCGCTGGCGCTCGTGTTCGGGGTCTCGCTCGTGCTCCCCATCGGCGGGGCCGACATGCCGGTGGTGATCTCGCTCCTCAACTCCTACGCCGGCCTCGCCTCCTCGGCGACGGGCTTCGCCATCGGGAACAACGTCCTCATCATCGCCGGCGCGCTCGACGGCGCCTCCGGGTTCATCCTCTCCATCATCATGAGCAAGGCGATGAACCGGTCGTTCGCGAACGTGCTGTTCGGCGCGTTCGGGGCGGCGCCCAAGTCGTCGGCCAAGACCTCCGAGGGGCTCACGGTGCGCGCGATCACGCCCGAGGACGCGGCCATCCAGCTCGGGTTCGCGCGCGAGGTGATCGTGGTGCCCGGGTACGGCATGGCCGTCGCCCAGGCCCAGCACCAGGTGCGCGAGCTCGCCTCGCTCATCGAGAAGAACGGCGGGACCGTGCTCTACGCCATCCACCCGGTGGCCGGCCGCATGCCCGGGCACATGAACGTGCTCCTCGCCGAGGCCGACGTCCCCTACGACAAGCTGAAGGAGATGGAGGAGATCAACGACGAGTTCAAGAACGCCGACGTGGCCCTCGTGATCGGCGCGAACGACGTCGTGAACCCCGCCGCCCGGACCGACGAGGGCTCGCCGATCTACGGGATGCCGATCCTCAACGTGGACCAGGCGAAGCAGGTGATCGTGCTCAAGCGGTCGATGAACCCCGGCTTCGCGGGCATCGAGAACGACCTCTTCTACGCCGAGAACACCGCGATGCTGTTCGGCGACGCCAAGGCGTCGCTCGCCAAGCTCGTCCACGAGGTCAAGCAGGGCTGAGGGCCGCGGCGCCCGCCCTGCCAGGGGCTCACGGCGCCTTCGGCTTCGCGCGCGCGAAGAACTCGGCCGTCTGCTTGGGCGCCGGCGGCGTGGGGTACTGCACGGAGAGCGTGAGCTCCTTCCCGTCCACGTAGTACATCACGAAGTCGATGGTGTTGAACTGCCGGACCTCGCGCCACTTGAGCGGGAAGGCGGCGTCCTCGAACACCTCGCCCTTCGGGATCTCGCGGACGTACTCCCGGGCCTCGGCGAGCTCCTCCTCGGGCGGGAGCCCCTTGTCCACCGTCCGGAGCGCGTACTCGCTCCCGTCCGTGCGCATGCACTTCACGGCGACGCCGCTCGTCTTCGGCGCGCATGGGAACTCCACGACGATGGGCCCGGCGTCGTGGGCGACCCAGGTGACGGTCCGGCTCCCGCAGGCGGCGAGGCCGAGGAGTGCGACGGCGGCGATCGTGCGCATGCCCCCTCGTACCACTCCGGGGCGGTTTGGTCCATCGCTTTGATTAATGCCCCGGCCCGGCCCGCCCCGCGGGGCCCGACGCGCCTCGGGTCACGCCGTCTTGATGGCCGCCGCCGCCTGCAGCCCGAGCTCCTCGATGGCCTGCTCGCGCATCTTGTACTTCTGGACCTTCCCGCTCACCGTCATCGGGAAGCCGTCCACGAACTTGTAGTAGCGCGGGATCTTGTACGTCGCGATCTTGCCCTTGCAGAACGCGCGGATCTGGTCGCCGGTGAGCGACGCGCCGGCGCGCAGCTTCACCCAGGCCATGAGCTCCTCGCCGTACTTCACGTCCGGCACGCCGATCACCTGCACGTCCGCGACGCCGGGGACCGTGTACAGGAACTCCTCCACCTCCCGCGGGAAGATGTTCTCGCCGCCGCGCAGGACCATGTCCTTGATGCGGCCGACGATCTTCACGTAGCCCTCGTCGTCCATCGTGGCGAGGTCGCCGGTGTGCATCCAGCGGCCCTCGTCGATCGCCTCGCGGGTGGCCTTCGGGTCGCCCCAGTAGCCGAGCATCACCGAGTAGCCCCGCGTGCACAGCTCGCCGGGCGTGCCCCGCGGGACGATCCGGCCGGTGGTGGCGTCGACGATCTTCACCTCGACGTGCGGGTGGACCTGGCCGACGGTGGAGACGCGCTTCTCGAGCGGGTCGTCGGTCCGCGACTGCGTGGACACCGGCGAGGTCTCGGTCATGCCGTAGCAGATCGTGACCTCGGGCATGTGCATGTCCTTCTGCACCTTCTTCATCACCTCGATGGGGCACGGCGAGCCGGCCATGATCCCGGTGCGCAGGCTGGAGAAGTCGTACTTCGCGAACTCGGGGTGCTCGAGCTCGGCGATGAACATCGTGGGCACGCCGTAGAGCGAGGTGCACCGCTCCTGCTCGACGGCCTTCATCACCGCGGCCGGGTCGAAGCTCTCGCCGGAGATCACGATGGCCGCGCCGTGGCTGGTGATGGCCATGTTCCCGAGGACCATGCCGAAGCAGTGGTAGAACGGGACGGGCAGGCAGACCTTGTCCTGCTCCGTGTAGCGGCAGAACTCGCCGATGAAGAAGCCGTTGTTCAGGATGTTGTGGTGCGAGAGCGTCGCGCCCTTCGGGAAGCCGGTGGTGCCGCTCGTGTACTGGATGTTGATCGCGTCGTCGAACTGGAGCTCGTGCTCGCGCGCCGCCAGCTCGTCGTTCGAGTACTTGAGCGCGTCCTCCTCGAGCGCGTTCCACTCCTCGTCGATGACGATGGTGGCCTCGAGCTCCGGGCACCGGAGCTGGACCTCGCGCACCATGGCGACGTAGTCGGCCTGCCGGAACTGCTTCGCGAGGAAGAGGGTCGAGACCCCGGACTGCTTGAGCGCGTACTCGAGCTCGTGGACCCGGTACGCCGGGTTCACGTTCACGAGGATGGCGCCCATCCGCGCCGTGGCGTACTGGACCACCACCCACTCCCAGCGGTTCGGCGACCAGATGCCGACCCGGTCGCCCTTCTTCACGCCGCGCGCGAGCAGCGCCCGCGCGATGAGCCCCGTCTCCTCCCAGAACTGCCGGTACGTCGCGCGGTAGCGCTGGGGGACCGAGATGAGCACCTCTCGATCCGGGAACCGCTCCACGGTCCGGCGAAGGTTCTGGCCGATGGTCTCGCCGAGCAGCGGGATCTGGGACGTGCCGCTGACGTAGGAAGGGGCAGGCATGGTTCACCTCCGGGCGCGAAGGGCGGAGATCGTAGACCACCCGTGCGCGGCCGCAAAGGCGAGAAACGCTTGCTTCCTCAGCGCGGCTGGATCTGGATCAAGAGCGAGCCGGTCGTTCGCCGCGCCGCGAGCGCCTCCTGCGCCTCCCCTGCCCGCTCGAGCGGCCAGCGCCCGCCGACCCGCGCCCGGAGCTTGCCGGTCTCGACCATCCGGAAGAGCTCGGCCGCGGCGGCCTCGAGCTCCGCCCGGGCGGCGACGTAGTGGACGACCGAGGGTCGGGTGAGGAACAGCGAGCCCTTCTGGGAGAGCACCACCGGGGCGACCGGCGGGACCGCGCCCGACGCGTTCCCGAAGCTCACCATCAGCCCGAGCGGCCGGAGGCAGTCGAGCGATCCGTCGAAGGTTGCCTTGCCGACGGAGTCGTAGACCACGGGAACGCCGGCCCCGCCCGTCAGCTCGCGCACACGTTGCGTGAAGTTCTCGCGCGTGTAGACGATCACGTGATCGCACCCGTGCTGCCGCGCGAGCGCCGCCTTCTCGTCCGATCCCACCGTGCCGATGACCGTCGCGCCGAGGGCCTTCAACCACTGGACGGCGAGGAGCCCGACCCCGCCGGCGGCGGCGTGCCAGAGGACCGTGTCCCCGGGCTTCACGGCGTAGGTCCGCCGCACGAGCGCGTGCACCGTGAGGCCCTTCAAGAACACCGCGGCGGCCGTCTCGTCGTCCACGCCGTCCGGCAGCTTCACGAGCCGGTCCGCCGCGATCAGGCGTGCCTCGGCGTAGGAGCCCGGGGCGTTGGACGCGACGTAGACCACGCGGTCCCCGGGTGCGACGTGCGTCACGTCCGGCCCGACCGCCTCGACGCGCCCCGCGGCCTCGCTGCCGAGCCCGCTCGGCAGCGGGAGCGGGTAGAGCCCCGACCGATGGTAGATGTCGATGAAGTTCACGCCGGAGAAGGTGTGGCGCACGCGCGCCTGCCCCGGCCCCGGATCGCCCGCCGCGACGTCCTCGACGTGGAGCACCTCGGGGCCGCCGGTCTCGTGAAAACGGATCGCTCTCGCCATGATCCCGCGTTCTAGCTCCCCGCCATCGCGTGCGCACCTTCTCGGCGGCCCTCCTGGCGAGCAGGCAGGCGCGCGAGGTGGGGCGTGAAGATGGTTCGCTCGTGCGCACCACCCTGCTGGCCGTCTCGCTGGTCCTGGTCGTAGCGTGCGGAGGCGGAGACGCCGGTGGCGGTCCCACCGGGGGCACGGGTCCGACCGGTCCCCCCGGCCCCACCGGCCCCACTGGATCGACGGGCGGCACGGGGCCGAGCCAGACCGCGAGCGTCCGGCTCGAGCGCCTCGACGATCACGCGGAGTGCGACGGGCTCGTCCCCGACCGCGCGCCCGAACCGGTCGAGGTGCGCTGGCAAGCGCCGAATCGCGCCGTCTGCGACGGCGGGATCTCCGACGGCTCTGGCCACGTCGCCGTGTCGGGACGCCCGGCGTACGGCGGGGCGGTGTGGCTGGCGGTCGGCCCGGACGGCACCCCTCGCCAGCAGTTCGTCGGCTGGCCGCTCGTGTCCGAGCCCTCCGGCTGGCACGGGCTCACCCTCCAGCCGCGCGAGGACACGGGGACCCGGGTGCTGCACCAGCGGATCTCGCCCGAGGGAGCCCTCCTCGAGGAGGCGGACGCGAACTCGGAGCCCGACCAGCTCCAGTCCGAGGCCTGGTCGCTCGCGCAGGATCCGAAGGGCGGCTGCTTCACGCTCGTGGGAGAGATGGACCTCTTCCACAACCACTGGACCCGCCTCGAGGCCCAGCGGTTCGACGAGGCCGGCCGGCCGCGCTGGCCCGCGCCGCTCGCGTTCAACACGAACGACTCGCGCGAGTTCCTGTTCGTGGCCGCCGGGGTCTCGGTGCGCGGCGACGCGCTCGCGCTCCGCCAGAGCTCGTCCGCGGTCGACGTCACGTGGATCCGGCCGGACGGCGCCCCGGTCGCCGAGGCGGTGGCGGCCGAGCCGTACGCGGAGCTCACCGGCTCGCCGGACGTGCGGAGGTACCAGCTCGAGCTCGTGCCGCTCCTCGACGGCGACCTCGCCGTCCGCGTGGACGGGACGTTCCGCCGGCGGTACCCGCACCTCGGCACCCGGACGGCGGCGCTCCCGGAGTGGCTCGCGGCGCGGGCCGCGTGGAGCTTCCGGTTCACCCGCGGGAACCGCGGGTACGCGCTCTTTCCGCCCCGGTGGCAGGCGGCGCCGCGGTGCGATCAAGCGATCGAGCTCCTCGCGCCGTCGGGCCGGCTCTGCGGGCGCGTGACGCTGGTCGGCGACGGGAGCGCGTGCGAGACCGGCGTCGTCGATCAGGGCTGGGACGGGACCGTGGTGCAGCAGCGGGAGAAGGTCGCCTGCGCGTGGCGGTTCTGGCCCGGCCTCCTGGCGCGGTGAGCGGCTACCCGGTCTTCTGCGCGAGGTGCCGCGCGAGGAGCTGATCGGTCCCCGCGATGTGGTTCTTCAGCCACTCGGTGAGCCAGGTCCGCGCCTTGATGGCGACGGCGGCGCTCGCGCCGCTCTGCTCGTGCAGCTTCCGGAGCGCCTCGTAGTCGCGGACGAACCGCTCGTGCGCCGCCTTGTGGACGTTGTAGCCGGGGAAGCGCGACTCGGTCATGAGCCGCTCCTCGGCCGTGAAGTGCTCGACCACGTACGCGCCGAGGAAGTCGAAGAGCTGGCCGATGACCGCCCGGTCGCCGGCCGCCATCGCCTCGAGCAGCCGCGCGGCGCGCCGGAACAGCTCCTGGTGCTGCGCGTCGATGTCCGCGTGGCCGAGCGCGAGCGCCGGCGTCCAGCCGTTGGCCGTCATCCTGCCTCCTCCGTCACCCTCGCGCTTTCCCGCGGGTGTGCGCTATCCCACGAGGCCGCGACGCCGCGCTCCCGGTGAAGGGCGCGCGCGGCCCGCGACACAACGGCGCGTCCGCGGGTGGACGGTCCCGGCGGTGATATCGTGGCCGCATGGCGCCGGCGTCCGTCCGCGAAATCCCCTTCAATTACACGTCCGCGGACGATCGCCAGGCGGTCTCGGAGCTGCTCGGTGCCCCCGCGTGGGAGGAGCTCGAGGAGCTGCGGACCCGCCGCGTCACCGGCCGGAGCGCGCGCCTCCTCCTGCGCGTCCTCGGCGAGCTCCTCATTCACCAGCGGAACGCGTACCTGTTCGAGGAGCTCGTGGGCTCGGCCCGGCGCCGCCGTCGGTTCCTCTCGCACATCGAGGGCGACCTGGCGATCATCGCCCGCAACGCGCGGGGCGAGCAGCTCGTGGAGTCGATCCTCGAGCGCTGCCGCGCGCTCCTCGCCCGGTTCCGGGGCGAGGTGGAGGGCGCGCGGGCGCTCCGCCGCCGGATCGTCCGCGCGGTCGCCCCCATCGTCGGGGCGGACGCCGTCCGGTTCGACCCGTTCACGCTCGTCGCCCACGCGACCGACGCCACCGACTGGCGCCTGCACCTCCCGGTCGCCGTCGCCTTCCCCGGCGCGGAGGACGAGGTCGCGCCGCTCCTCGCCGCGCTCGGCCGGCTCGGGCTCCGGGTCATCCCGCGCGGCGGCGGCACGGGCCTCACCGGCGGCGCCGTCCCGCTCCGCCCGGGCTGCGTGGTGGTGAACACCGAGCGGCTCGATCGGATCCGCGGGATGAGCGCGCGCCCGTTCCAGCGCCCGGATGGCGGCGCGGCGTGCGCGCCGGTCCTGGAGGTCGAGGCCGGGGTCGTCACGGAGCGTGCGATGGAGTGGGCCGCGGCGCGCGGCCTCGTCTTCGCGACCGATCCCACGAGCGCCTGGGCGTCGACCATCGGCGGCAACATCGCCGAGAACGCGGGCGGGAAGGGCTGCGTCCAGTGGGGGACGTGCATCGACAACCTCGTCTCCTGGCGGATGGCCCTCCCCGGCGGGGCGCGGATCGTCGTCCGGCGCGTCGCGCACCCGCTGCGCAAGATCCTGCCGGGCGACGTCGTCGCCTTCACGGTCGAGGACGAGGCCGGCGCGCTCCTGCGGACCGTCACCCTCGCCGGCGACGAGGTCCGCCGGCCCGGGCTCTGGAAGGACATCACGAACAAGGCCCTCGGCGGCCTCCCGGGCCTCCAGAAGGAGGGGACCGACGGGATCGTCACCTCCGCGGAGTTCCTCCTCCACCGGGCGTTCCCCGCGCGGCGTACGCTCTGCCTCGAGTTCTTCGGCCCCGACTTCGACGAGGCCAGCCAGGTCATCCTCGCGCTCTCGCGCGCGTTCCCGTTCCCGAACGACGGCCGCGAGGCGCTCACGGCGCTGGAGCACTTCGACGACGCGTACGTCCGGGCCATCGACTACAAGGTCAAGGCCGCGCGGCCCGAGACGCCGAAGGCGGTGCTGCTCGTCGACCTCTCCGGGGACGACGAGGCGCAGGTGGCGCGCGGGGTGGCGCGGCTCCGCGAAGAGCTCGCGGCCCACCCGAACACGGCGGTGTTCGAGGCGCGCGACGAGGCCGAGGCGAAGCGGTTCTGGGCCGATCGCAAGCGGCTCGGCGCCATCGCCCGGCGCACCAACGCCTTCAAGATGAACGAGGACGTCGTCCTCCCGCTGGAGCGCCTCGCCGCGTTCGCGCGGTGGGTGGACACGGCCAACGTCGAGGAGGAGCGCCACGCGCAGCTCCGGTTCGTGGAGCGGGCGGAGGCGATCCTGCGGGCCGGACCGCCGGACGAGGCGGGGTGGCTCGCGAACCGCCTGCCCGCGGCGCTCGAGCGCTGCGCCCGGGCCCGCCAGGAGCTGGGGG